>JALENH010000234.1 GCA_022767895.1 Eubacterium sp. | reverse complement strand
CACAACATCGGTTTTGACATGATTACCTACCTCAGTGACAAATACCGTATTCCCATGAGGGGAAAGGAAGGAAAGGCCATCGTGGGAAAAGGATTTATCGAGGGACAGAAGGTTATGCTGGCGCAGCCACAGACATTTATGAACCTCAGCGGAGAAAGTGTCCGTGCACTGATGGATTATTATAAATTGACAGAGGAAGAGGTTGTGATTATCTATGATGACATCAGTATGCCGGTGGGACAGGTACGCATCCGTCCCAAGGGAAGCGCCGGCGGGCATAATGGAATCAAGAGCATCATACAGCATCTGGGCACACAGGAATTTCCCCGGATTAAGATTGGCGTGGGGGACAAACCTGCCAATGGGGATTTGGTGAAGCATGTGCTGGGGCGTTTTGGGAAAGAGGAAGATGCCATGATCCGGGATGTGTTTGCTCTGGCGGAAAAGGGCCTTCTTGCCCTGCTTCAGGAAGATGTGGCAGCGGCGATGAATGCCGTAAATGGAATAAAAATAGAGCGGAATGGAGAGTAGGCCGTGAAGACATTATTAGCTCCGCTTCAGGAGATGGAAGAATATGCACAACTGAAAATTGCAGTAGAAAAGGGGAATACGCCGGTGGCGGCCATTGGCGGTATCGAGGCTGAAAAGTGTCATTTAATCTATGGCATGGAAGATTTGTCGGAGGTGCGGCTGATTGTGACCCACAACGAGATTCGTGCCAAAGAACTGGTGGAGGATTACCGATTGTATGACCGCAATGTCATGTACTATCCGGCGAAGGATTTGATTTTTTACAGTGCCGATGTTCATGGCAGAGCCATCGTAAAGGAACGTTTGAAGGTGGTTAAGGCCATTGCGGAGGAAGAACCGGTGACGATTGTGACCACTATTGATGCCGGAATGGATGCCTGCGTACCCTATGAAAAATATCTGGATCATTGTATCACCGTGGAACCGGGAGATATTCTGGATTTAGAACAAATGCAAAAGAAGCTTTCCGATATGGGCTATGAAAATGTATCCCAGGTGGAGAGTGAAGGTGAGTTTTCTATCCGGGGAGGCATTCTGGATATTTTCCCGCTGACGGAGGAGAGCCCCTGCCGCATTGATTTATGGGATGACGAAGTAGATACCATCCGCAGTATTGATGTGGAGAGCCAGCGGTCGGTGGAAGAACTGACACGGATTGTGATTTATCCGGCTACCGAAGTTTTTATGTCGGAGGACGCGGCAGCAGCCGGACTGCGCCGGATTCGTCTGGATATGGAAGAGGCGGTGAGGGGACTGAAGGAGCAGGGGCTGAAAGAAGAAGCGGCCAGGCTGCGTCAGAACGTGGAAAACTTTCAGGAGACCTTTCAGGCATACCATGGAATGGTGAATCTGGAAAGCTATATTTTGTATTTTGAAAAACAGGTCGTTTCCTTTTTTGACTATTTTACAAAACGGAGTACTGTAATTTTTCTGGATGAACCCAACCGATGTGTCGAGCGGGCAGAGGCAGTGGAATATGAATTCCGGGGGAGTATGAGTACCCGGCTGGAAAAGGGCTACATTCTGCCGAAACAGATGGAGGTTCTGTATTCGCTGCCCCAGGTGATGAAGCGGCTGGAACAGTATCCCCTGGTGCTGCTTGCCACGCTGGATGCACCCATGAAGGATCTGGTCATCGAACGGAAATTTTTCTTTCAGGTGCAGTCCTCGCCGTCCTATAACAACAATTTTTCTCTTTTGGCAAAGGATCTTGCTCGGTTAAAGAAGCAGCAGTACCGGGTCCTTCTTGTATCTGCCTCGGAGACGATGGGACGGCGGCTTTGTGAGGATTTGCGGGAATTCGACCTGCCTGCTTTTTATGAAGGAAGTCTGGAACGGGAAATCAGACCCGGTGAAATTATGGTGACGAGAGGACACCTTCGCCGTGGGTTTGAGTATCCGGCGCTCCGCTTTGTGGTGGTGACGGAAAGTGATATTTTCGGAGCGAAGAAGAAAAAGAAACGCAAGGTGAAGCAGTATAGCGGGGCGAAGATTCACAGTTTCAATGATTTGAAAATCGGTGATTATGTGGTACATGAGAATCACGGACTGGGCATTTACCAGGGAATTGAAAAGATTGAACGGGATCATGTGACGAAGGATTATCTGAAAATTCAGTATGCTGGCGGGAGCAATCTGTATGTGCCGGCAACCTCGCTGGAGGTTTTGCAGAAATATGCCGGCAGTGAAGCCAAGGCGCCAAAGTTGAACCGTCTCAATTCGCCGGAGTGGAAAAAGACGAAATCCCGTGTCCGGGGAGCGGTGCAGGAGATTGCCGGGGAACTGGTGGAACTCTATGCGAAGCGTCAGGCGAAAAAGGGACACTGCTTTGAGAAGGATACGGTGTGGCAGAAGGAATTTGAAGAGTTGTTCCCCTATGAGGAGACGGAGGATCAGCTGAAGGCCATTGAGGAAACTAAGGCGGATATGGAGAGCAGTAAAATTATGGACCGCCTGATTTGTGGTGATGTGGGCTATGGCAAGACGGAGATTGCCATCCGGGCGGCGTTTAAGGCGGTGATGGACGGCAGACAGGTTGCTTTTCTTGTGCCGACGACGATACTGGCAGCCCAGCACTACAATACCTTTAGCCAGCGCATGCGGGATTATGGTATTAATGTAGAGCTCTTGTGCCGGCTGCGTACATCGGCGGAGCAAAAGAAGACCATTGAGGGTCTGCGCAAGGGGAGCGTGGATATTGTTGTTGGCACCCACCGGTTGTTGGGGAAAGATATTGCCTACAAGAATCTGGGGCTTCTGATTGTGGATGAGGAACAGCGTTTTGGTGTCACTCATAAAGAGAAGTTAAAGCAGATAAAAAATGACATTGATGTTTTGACGCTGACGGCGACACCCATTCCGCGAACGCTGCATATGAGTCTGGTGGGAATCCGGGATATGAGTATTCTGGAGGAACCGCCGGTGGACCGCATGCCGATTCAGACTTTTGTTATGGAGAAAAATGAACCCATCGTAAGGGAAGCTATTCTTCGTGAAGTGGGCAGAGGCGGTCAGGTGTATTATGTGTACAACCGGGTTGGCAACATGGATATTGTGGCCAACGAAATCGCGAAGCTTGTGCCGGAGGCGGTGGTGGCATTTGCCCACGGACAGATGAATGAGAGAGAGCTGGAGCGGACCATGTTCCGGTTCGTGGAGGGAGAAATCGACGTTCTGGTGGCAACCACCATCGTGGAAACGGGACTGGATATCCCCAATGTCAACACGATTATCATTGAGGATGCCGACCGGCTTGGGTTGTCCCAGCTCTACCAGCTCCGGGGACGTGTGGGAAGAAGCAACCGTACAGCTTATGCGTTTCTTTTGTATAAGCGGGATAAACTACTGAAAGAAGTGGCGGAGAAACGACTTGCGGCCATTAAAGAATTTACGGAGCTTGGTTCGGGATTCCGCATTTCCATGAGGGATCTGGAAATCCGGGGAGCCGGTAATCTTCTCGGCGCCAGACAGCACGGACACATGGAAGCGGTGGGATACGATTTGTACTGCAAGATGCTCAATGAGGCCGTGAAGAAGCTGAAAGGGGAGGAAGTTTCCCGGTCTGAATACGAGACTAGTGTAGAAATAAAGGTTGACGCATTTATTCCTGTCAGTTATATTAAAAATGAATATCAAAAACTGGATATTTACAAGCGCATTGCCGAACTGGAGACAGAAGAGGAGAAGACGGATATGATTGACGAACTGGTGGATCGTTTTGGAGAGCCACCGAAGAGTGTGATGAATCTGCTGGCAATTGCGATTCTGAAGGCAAAAGCGCATCGGGCATATATCACGGAGATTGCCAGCCGGAACGGCGGGCTGCGCTTTACTATGTATCCTCAGGCGGAGATTAATCCGGCGGGGATTCCGGAGCTTGTAGCCCGGATGGGAAGAAGACTGCGCTTTGTGCCGGGACCGAAACCATATTTTGAATATGAGGCATTCGGGAATCTGCTTATGCAGGCGGAAGAAATGGTAGATGAAATTATGGTATTGTGTACCAGTGAAAAAGAATAATGGAGGAATGATATGAAACGAAAAATTTTGGCAATACTACTATGTGTTAGTATGTGTCTTTGTATGTCTGGATGTGGCAGCGAGAAAGCAGAGGATACCTCGTCGTCCGAGAGGGCGGCTTCTGTGTCCAATGGCAGTCTGAAGGCGGACTCCAGTGTGGTGGCAGTGGGAAAAACTACGGTCACATACAGCGAATATAGAACGTACTATTATTTTATGAAGAATCAATACGAAGGTATACTGGGTAGTGAGATTTGGCAGTACAGTAAAGCAATTGACGGCAAAAAGACCATTGGTCAGGAAGCCATTGAATCTGTCCTTCGCCTGATTATTCAGGTAAAGGTAATCTGCAAAGAGGCAGCCATCGAGAAGGTTAAGCTGGAGACCGATGAAAAGGAAGAGGCAGATTTCAAAGCCAAAACGGCCTATGAATCTTTAAGTGAAAAGGACAGGACAGGGAATGGTATTGACCTTGCGACGCTTACGAAAATCTTTGAGGAAAATAAGCTGGTGCAGAAGATGTACAATGTGGAAATCGGAAAAGTGAAGCTGGACCTCACAGCAGACCAGATCCGGGCGGCTAAAGTACAGTTGATTTATCGCGCTGCAGACAGCAAGAACAAAGCCTCGGTGAAGACAGAGATGGAACAGATCAGACAAAGTCTGAACACCTCGCAGTCCAGCTTTTATGCTACCGCCAAGGAAAATACCCAGGCAGATGAGGTAGAGTGTATCGTAGGAAACAGCGACAGTAGAACCAGTCTGGCAAAGACGGTTCTGGCCTTGAAGCAGGGCCAGATTTCGAATGTTATTGAGGAGAAAGATGGATTTTATATTGCCTGCTGTGTAGAACCGGATTCGGCAGAACTGCAGCAGCAGTACCGCAATCAAGTGGTTCAGGAGAAACAGACGGAAGCTTTTCGGAAAGCTTATAAAACATGGTCGGATAAGTTTCAGGTAAAAGTGAGTAAGGCGTTGTTATCAGACAATGGATGATAGCACAAAGAATGGAGTTGTTTATGAAGAGAAGCAGTGGAATTTTATTGCCGGTTACCAGCCTTCCTTCCCGTTATGGGATTGGCTGTTTTGACCGAAGTGCATACGATTTTGTGGATCAGCTTGTGAAAGCGGGACAGGCCTACTGGCAGATTCTGCCAATGGGGCCTACGGGGTATGGAGACTCTCCTTATCAGGCATTTTCCACATTCGCAGGAAATCCCTACTTTATTTCCCTAGATGAATTGACGAAGAAAGGGTACCTGACTGAGCAGGATTGTCAGCGTGCTGCGGAAGGGACGGATGAAAAATACATTCGATATGATGTGCTGTATGAAAAGCGGTTTGCTCTTCTCAAAAGGGCGTATGCCAACAGCGGTATTGAGTCGGATTCGGATTACAATACATTTGTTCAGGAAAATGCAGACTGGCTGCCGGATTACGCTTTGTTTATGGCAATTAAGGATAGTAAAAAGGGCCAAAGTTATCTGGAGTGGGAAGAGGATATCCGGCTACGCCATAGTGATGCCATGGTGGCGTACCGTAACAAACTCATTGATGACGTGAATTTTTATCAGTTTCTTCAATATGAATTTGCGAGACAGTGGAAGGCACTGAAAACCTATGCCAATCAAAAGGGTGTTTCCATTATTGGTGATATTCCCATTTATGTGGCGTTAGACAGTGCTGATACCTGGGCGCATCCGGAACTGTTCCAGTTTGACGAACAGGGCCAACCCATCGGTGTGGCTGGATGTCCGCCGGATGCTTTTTCTGCCACCGGCCAGCTCTGGGGCAATCCACTCTATGACTGGGAGGAACACAAAAGACAGGGGTATGCCTGGTGGGTGGCACGTATCCGCAACTGCTATCGGTGGTACGATATCGTGCGAATTGACCATTTTCGTGGCTTTGATGAGTATTATGCCATTCCCTATGGAGATAAAACGGCAGAATTTGGCCGGTGGGAACCCGGACCGGGGATGGAACTGTTCCGCGTGTTATCAGAGGAATTGGGAGAATTGCCGATTATTGCTGAGGATCTTGGCTTTTTGACCGATTCGGTCCGTAAGCTTTTGGCAGATTCCGGATTCCCGGGGATGAAAGTGTTGCAGTTCGCCTTTGATTCCCGAGAGGACAGTGACTATCTGCCATATCATTACGATAAAAATTCGGTGGTTTATACAGGAACCCATGACAATGCCACCACGTATGGATGGTGGGACGAGCTGACCAAAGAGGATAAGGATGTGGCACTGCGGTATATGAATCGTGGAAAATGGACTTCCCGGAAAAAGCTGACATGGGATATGATTTGTCTTGCCATGTCCAGTGTGTCGGATCTTTGTATCATTCCGATGCAGGATTATTTGTGCCTTCCGAATTCCGCCCGGATTAATACGCCGTCCACTCTTGGGTTCAACTGGCAGTGGCGTTTGCAGCGGGGGAAATTTACCGATGAATTATGTGAGAAAATCCGCCGGATGACAAAACTGTATGGCAGAATCAAAGGACAATAGGAGAATGCTGGTATTCGTTTTGCTGCTCAGTTCCGTATTTGTAACACCAGGTCTGGCGGTACAGGTCGGAGGCAAACAAATCCTGTTTGAGAAGGGCAGCAGCCTGTAAACTTAGTTTTTTGCTGTCTACAGCGAGTCGGGATAAAATATGACAAGAGGCATTTTCTTTCTGCGCAAGCAGGGAGGAGGCCTCTTTTTTCATGCCGAGAAGCCGCAGATAAGGCATGGAAAGGTCGGTTTTGCAAATCCCAAGCAGACACTGAATGAGGCTGCGACGGATGCGGCCTGCTGTGAGAGAGGGATTTTTGCACTGCTGAATCAGACTTTCTGCATCCCGGTAGGAGGGCAGAAAGCGAGTGATGCGGTCAGCCAGATCAGGGGAAATATCCTTAATGGAACATAAATCACTTGTGGACAAAAGGGCGTACCCAATGGCGCAGGAAAAATCGGAAAGTGTCAAATGCTCCACTGCGTTTTCGCGGATGATTTTTTTTCGGACGGAGGTGGCAGAGGGAAATTCTGTGGACTCTGCGGTGTCCTCGTCGTGATAACCCTGTCCCTGCCGGGGAATGGTAACAGCCCGGATGGAGGAAGAAAGCAGCCTGAGAGCAAGACAGTACTCAATCCCCAGAATGTTGTTGGGTTCGTTTAGGAAGGCGGATGGCAGTCTGGTTTCTGCAGCCAGTGCCAGCGCTCTTGCTGCGGGATAGGAAAGACCCTGCCGCAGAGAACGGTTGAGAAGTTCTTTATAGGATTCCGGTTCTTCCAGAAGAAGGTCGGCGACCTCCTGCAGCGGCGCCAGCTCACCGATTTCGCTGCCAAAGCATAAGTGACTTACGAAACCGAGGGATTCCAAAGCCAGGACTCCTCCTCTTGCGAAGTCTCCTGCGCTGGACACACCAAAGCGGACAGGAAGTTCAAAGACGAGGTCGGCCCCGCCCTCCAGTGCCTGTCTGGTCCGCGTATATTTATCGAAGATGGCAGGCTCGCCCCGTTGCACAAAATCTCCGTTCATGACAATAACGGCAAAATCGGCATTGCAGAGTCGTTTGGCTTCTGCAATATGATAGGCGTGACCTGCGTGGAAAGGGTTGTATTCACTAATAATCCCAACGGTATTCATAGAAATCTCCATTTATAAAATCGTTCTGATTTTTTCTGCCAGTGCTTCTGCCAGCTGTCTATGTCCTTCGGCGGTCAGATGCAGACTGTCTTCTTCGGATGGCAGGGCAAACTGTGCTGCATCGAGAAAAGGAATATCCAGAGATGCGGCTACCTGTCCGAGAGCTTTCCCCAGCTTGTGCGAAATTTCCAAGGAAGAGGGTGGAAAAGAAGCAACAAACTCAGACTCAGCCATGTTGTCACCCAGGACAATGGGACTGACAAGCAGTACCGGTGCCTCGCTGACCGTGAGAATGGTCTTGCACAATTTGTTCAGACTCCCTGCAATTTTTTCCACAGAGGGTCCAAAGTAAATTTTCATGTCATTGCTCCCCAACATAAGAACCGTCAGGTCTAAGGGCTCGTGGGTCTGGAGACACGGCACGATATATTCCATACCGTTTTTGTAGGGGTCAAAGGGATCTTCCAAGGAGGAAGTACGACCGTTCAGTCCCTCCTCGATAATCCGGTATTCACTGCCAAGTAAATCCGACAGAATTCCGGTCCAACGTGTTTTGATATCGTAGCGCCCGCCCCCCGGAATGTAACCATGGGTGTTGGAATCGCCAAAGCATAAAATGTGTTTCAATCGAATCTCCTTTCCGGAGCGGGGGTTCCGCTGCCATCCTTTATTATAAGGGAGAGGGAGGGGATTTGACAAGGGTGAAGTAAATAGCCCCAAACGATGCTTGACAGTTTTTTTTCGATGGAGTAAGATAGAAGAGGACAAAAATCAGTAAGACTGACGGAAGAAAGAAGGAATTCTACATGGAAAAAAAAGATATGGATTGGTCCAATATTGGTTTTGCTTATCATGACACAGCAGAGCGTTATGTGTCGAATTATAAGAATGGTGCCTGGGATGAGGGTGCGATGACCACAGATGCCAATGTCGTGATAAATGAGTGTGCCGGAGTTCTTCAGTATGCCCAGACTTGTTTTGAAGGGTTGAAAGCCTATACGACAGAGGATGGCAGGATTGTTACATTCCGTCCGGATTTGAACGCAGCTCGTATGGCAGATACGGCGAAACGTCTGGAGATGCCTGTATTTCCGGAAGATCGCTTTATTGATGCGGTGGAGAAGGTTGTGAAGGCCAATGTTGCATATGTGCCACCGTATGGTTCCGGTGCTACTTTGTACATACGTCCATATATGTTTGCCAGCAGTTCCGTGATTGGTGTAAAACCAGCGGATGAATATCAGTTCCGCACTTTCTGTACACCGGTAGGTCCTTACTTTAAGGGTGGTGCGAAACCGATTACGATTCGTGTTTGCGATTTTGACCGTGCAGCACCGCATGGTACCGGACATGTAAAAGCCGGCCTGAATTATGCCATGAGTCTGCATGCCATTGTAGATGCTCACAATCAGGGCTATGATGAGAATATGTATCTGGATGCAGCTACCCGTACCAAAGTAGAGGAGACTGGCGGAGCGAACTTCCTCTTTGTTACAAAGGATAATAAAGTAGTGACTCCGAAGTCAAACAGTATTCTTCCATCGATTACCAGACGTTCTTTGATGTATGTTGCGAAAGAATATTTGGGATTAGAAACTGAGGAACGCGAGGTTCCGTTTGAAGAAGTAAAAGAGTTTGCAGAATGTGGACTTTGTGGAACCGCTGCCGTGATTTCTCCGGTAGGGAAAATTGTGGATCACGGGAAAGAGATTTGTTTCTCGAGTGGTATGGATGAGATGGGTCCGATTACGAAGAAGCTTTATGATACATTAACGGGAATCCAGATGGGTCGCATTGAGGCTCCAAAGGGATGGATTCACGAGATTCAGTAAGGAATCTTATGATATTGCTTACAAGTGCTTGCTTTTCAATAAATCCTTTTTTATGTGAGAAAGTTTATCTGGCTTTGGTCGGATAAACTTTTTCGTTACCGGGCACTTTTGCGGAAAGGCGGTGTGGATGCGTTATTATATTTCAGATTTGCACTTTTACCATGAAAGCCTTTTGACAAAAATGGACAAAAGAGGCTTTACGTCCTGCGACGAGATGCATGACTATATGGTGAAGAAATGGAATCAGAAAGTGAGAGAACAGGATGAAGTTGTGATTCTTGGGGATGTTTCCATGGAGAGAGGGAAACCCACCAGTGATATGCTGGAGCGGCTGCATGGCAGACTATATCTGGTGACGGGGAACCACGACAACTATTTGAAGGACCGGCGGTTTGATGCGACACGTTTTGAATGGATTAAGCCATATGCAGAACTCAATGATAACAAGAGGAAACTGATCTTGAGCCACTATCCGGTGTTCTGTTACAATGGCCAGTATCGGAGAGACAAGGAAGGAAATCCGAAAACTTATATGCTTTATGGGCATGTCCATGATACGCAGGATGAAGTGCTGGTGAATGAATTTATAAGACGAACAAGGCAGACGCTTCATTTGAACCCCGGAGATACGGAACCGAGACCGATTCCCTGCCAGATGATTAACTGCTTCTGCATGTTCTCGGATTATACACCGCTGTCTCTGGAGGAATGGATACAGGTAGATGAAGCGCGGCGTGAAAAGATGTGGATGGAAAAGGATGGACAAAATTATTGTAAAAATACAATAGAATGATTGTATAATACATTTTATGCAATTCGAGCACGTGCTATAATAACACTCGAAAAAGGATATGACAGGCACTTTTGAATGTGGGAACAGGCTGACGGTGTTCATTTGTAGGACAAATAAATACTGCCAGCCTGTTTTCTATATCAGTATAAGGAGGGAAATATGAAAACGTATGAAATTGATGGAAAACAACTAGCTTCTTTTAACAATCGGACATTTTCCTGTATTGGAACGGGAAGGATGGATCTTGCACTGCACCAGGAGTATGTCGATCAACTTCGTCTTGTCCAGGAGAAAATCGGCTTTGACTACATTCGGGGCCATGGACTTTTTTGCCGGGATATGGGAATTTATCAGGAGTTGGTAATGCCGGATGGCACAGTGAAAGAAGAATACAACTTTACCTATCTGGATCAGGTGATGGATATGTATCAGGATTTATCCATCCGCCCTTTTCTGGAACTTGGTTTTATGCCGGAAAAAATGGCAAGCGGCGAAGATACTGTTTTTTACTGGAAGGGAAATATCACTCCTCCTGCTGATTATGATAAATGGGTACGCCTTGTGCAGAACACGCTGCGCCATTTGATGAAACGCTATGGGGTAGAGGAAGTGCTGACCTGGCCGGTGGAAGTGTGGAATGAACCCAATCTGGAAACATTCTGGAAAGATGCCGATATGAAGGAATATTTTCATCTGTATGAAGTGACGGCAAAGGCTGTCAAAGAAGTGCATCCGGAGATGAAGGTGGGAGGACCTGCTATCTGTGGTGTGGATGATGTGAGATGGCTGCGGGAATTTCTGGATTATGTCAAGAAAGAGGAACTGCCACTGGATTTTGTGACGAGGCATCATTATACCAGTTACGTGCCGGACCGCTGTGGACATTATGGTTACGTGGAACTTCATAATCCGGAGGATGCCTTTGGTGTGCTGGAAAAATCAAGGGAAATCGTGGACAGCTATCCGGAGTTTATGGGAAAAGATATACATATTACGGAGTATAATACATCCTATATCCCCAATGCTCCGATTCATGATACCTGTTACAATGCAGCCTATGTGGCGCATATGTTGTCCCGTTTGGGAGATTGCCATGCGTCCTATTCCTACTGGACATTTGGTGATGTGTTCGAAGAATTTGGCGTGCCTTTTACGCCATTCCACGGAGGTTTTGGCCTTGTTGCCAATGGCTGTGTTCCGAAACCGACGTTTTGGACCTTTGCCTTTTACAAAAATCTTGTTGGTGACTGTATTCACCGCTCGGAGGATTCTCTGGTGGTAAGACGGGCAGATGGCAGTTATTATGGTGTTGTCTGGAATCCGGACCATGACCGCAGCGGAAGTACAATGGAAAATCAGTATTGTATCCATCTGCCGGAGAATTGTGAGGATGAGGAATTCTTCCTGATTCGAAGAACTGTGGACGAAGAGCACGGCAATCCGTTGAAAACCTGGCATGAATTGGGAGAACCGGCCAATCCCACCAGAGAGGAGATGGAACTGCTGCGTCAGGTTGCATGCCCGGGGATTGCTACGGATAGCATAATGGTTGATGATGGGTGCCTGAAAATCAATGTAATTTTACGAGCAAATGGCGTGCAGGCATTTGAATTGCGCCCGGTGGAGAGACAACAGGATGCCGGGTATGATTATGAACGAACAGTTTTCCAAAGAATGGCAAATAATACAGAGAGAGAGTTGTAAAAAATCCTCTTATATGATAGAATGAGAGCAAATTTACGTAAGGGGGAGAACGATGGACGATCAGATGAATAACAACGGACCGGTTCAGTATCAGCCGACTCAGCAAATCAACAATGATAGTGATGGTTATGCCACGGCAATCCTTGTTCTCGGAATTTTGTCAGTTTGTTGTAGCTGTTTTCCGTGTGGTGTCATTTCCCTGGCACTGCGCGCGGCTAATAAGGATCAAATTTCTCCGGATAAGCAGGGTATGGTGACGGCAGGTTTTGTAACTTCCATCATTGGACTTGTTTTGTGGGGAATTGGGTGGATTGTGAACATTTGTATCTGGCTGGCTGCGATATAATCAATGGAGCCGCATCCAAAGTTCAAACAGAAAACGAAGAACACCGAAGCCCAGAAAGAGATATACAAGAATATAAAGATATACAGGAGTACATTTCATTCCGCGGATTCGGCTTATGATGTGAAAAGGACTTCCTTCTCGACAAAGAGAGGGAAGTTTTTTTGCAATCCATCTGGAGAAATATGCTGCTGTGTGACTCAGGAGAAAAGCCAGATATAAAATAGTACAGTAAAGCATGCAGGGGTTCAGACGAAGACTTAGCAAGATGTCACCTTGCAAGAGTGCTGAGATGGCACGGGTGCAGCCACACCCCGGACAGGAGAAACCGGTGAGAGCATGGAACATGCAGGGGGGAAGGATTTTCGTGGGTACAAAATAGCCATAATGATAAAGCACGGCGAGAAGGATGATACAGGGGAGCAGAAGAAGGCACCCGATATAAATGCGTTGCTCCGATGTTCGTTTTTTCTTCTGCATACGAATCTCCTTTCCTGAGCGACTTGTCGCGAAGAAGGCGACAGCTATATTATACGCTGACAGGTGTAAAAAGTAAACGATTTTCTTTTCTTGTATAGTGTGCTACAATGAGGAAAAATACTTTTACGGAATGATAGAACAAGGAGGAACCAGATATGGAGAATTTTGACTTTTGCAGTCCAACGCATTTTGTGTTTGGAAAGGACAGGGAGCGGGAGGCAGGAAGTTATGTGAAAAAATATGGGGGAAGCCGTGTGTTGGTTCATTTTGGAGGACAGTCCGCAAAGAAATCAGGACTTTTGGACCGGGTGACAGCATCGCTCCAGCAAGAAAATCTGGAATATGCCCTTTTGGGCGGTGTGAAGCCAAATCCCCGGAGTGGGCTGGTTTACGAAGGAATTGAACTTTGCCGTGAGAAAAAGATTGATTTTATTCTGGCGGTTGGCGGTGGCAGTGTGATTGATTCGGCGAAGGCAATTGCCATGGGCGTGGAATATGACGGCGATTTCTGGGATTTCTATTCCGGAAAGGCCAAGGCGGCGAAGGCAGTTCCTGTGGGAACAGTGCTGACCATTGCGGCGGCGGGGAGCGAAGGCTCTGGCGACTCGGTGATTACGCTGGAAGAGGGGGACTATAAAAGAGGGGCAAGCAGTGATTGTATTCGTCCGAAATTTTCCATCCTGAACCCCGCACTGACCCAGACATTGCCGGCTTATCAGACAGCCTGTGGAGCGACGGATATTATGGCACATGTGTTTGAGCGGTATTTTACGAATACAAAGGATGTTGAGATTACGGACCGCCTTTGTGAAGGAATTTTGCTTACCATGTTGAACGAGGTGCCCAAAGTAATTGCCAATCCGGATGACTATCAGGCCCGTGCCAACATTATGTGGGCCGGTATGGTGGCGCATAATAATATTGTTGGAGTGGGGAGAGAGCAGGATTGGAACAGCCATGATCTCGAACATGAGTTGTCAGCACTGTATGATGTGGCTCATGGTGCCGGGCTGGCGGTTATTATGCCGGCGTGGATGGACTATGTATCCGAACATCACGATTCCATGCGTATGGCACAGATGGCAGTACGGGTATTTGGCTGTGAAATGGATTTTGAGAATCCAAAAGCTACGGCGAAAAAGGGGATTCAGGCATTTCGTCGTTTCCTCGCATCCATTGGTATGCCTGTGAACTTCGCGGAACTGGGTGCTAAAAAGGAAGATATTCCGCTTCTGGTAGAAAAGCATGGCGTGGGAGACGGGAAAACCGGTGGCTTTGTGGCACTGGACCGTCAGGCAGTGACGGAGATTTATGAGCTGGCGGCAGCGGCAGAGATATAAAGGAGTTCATGAGAGATGAAAACAAAGCAGGAATTGCAAACGATATTAAGGCAGATTGACCACAAAGGCTATCCTGCCTACAAGCAGCTGAGAGGAAGTTACCGTTTTGATGGGTATTTTCTGCATATAGACCATGTGCAGGGAGACCCTTTTGCGTCACCATCCAAAGTCCGAATTGAGGTGCCGGGAAGTCAGGCGGGATTCCGGACGGAGTGGTATGATACCAGGGAGAAAAAAATTGCCCTGGAAGATTTTCTTCTTTGCGGGTTTGGGAAAAAACTAAAGAATTACTCTTTTCAGGCAAAAGGTTCCGGGAAATCCGGTCTTATGTCGGTGAGCCGCCCGGGGCAGGAGATTTTGGAGCGCACGGCATGCCAGATGGAAAAGAAGACGGGGGCGGTTACGCTTCGCATGGAGATTGGTTTCCCGGCTAATGGACGTACGGTGAATAGCCGGGAACTGGAAAAAATATTTTTTGACTACCTTCCGGATTGTGTAGGGAAAACGTTGTATGCCCGTGCGCTGAATCCGGACAGCCTGCAGAAGGCAGCAGAACTGGCAGAGGACCAGACGGCAATTCGGCAGCAGTTAAAGGAGCGTGGACTTGTGGCTTTTATTGCCAATGGAGCAATCCTGCCCAGAGAGTCCGGAGTCAGTGACAGGCCGATGAAGGAGGCGGTGCCCTTTCAATCGCCGGAATCCATGGAAGTGGAACTTACCCTGCCCAACTTCGGAAGCATCCGGGGAATGGGAATCCGAGAAGGGATTACGCTGATTGTGGGAGGTGGATATCATGGCAAATCAACTCTTTTGAAAGCATTGGAACGGGGTGTCTATAACCACAGGGCCGGTGACGGCAGGGAGTATGTAATTGCCGAGGAGTCCGGTATGAAGATTCGTGCCGAGGATGGCAGAGCGGTGAAAAACACGGATATTTCTCTGTTTATTAACAATTTACCCAACGGAAAAGATACGGTGCATTTTCAGACGGAAGATGCCAGCGGAAGTACCTCTCAGGCTGCTAATGTGGTGGAGGCTATGGAATCGGGAAGCCGGGTGTTTTTTATTGATGAGGACACCAGCGCTACTAATTTTATGATTCGGGATGAACTGATGCAGCGGGTGGTGCACCGGGATGTGGAACCCATCACGCCTTTCGTGGAGCGTGTTCAAGAATTGTATGAAGAATATGGAATCTCTACCGTGCTGGTGGCAGGAAGCTCCGGCAGTTATTTTCACAAAGCGGACTGCGTCATTCAGATGAACCGTTATGTACCGGAGGAGATTACGGCACTGGCAAAGCAGGAGGCAAAGGCGTTTCCTCTCCCGGCAGGAGACGTGCCACCCATGGAAAAACCGCATTTTGATAGGAAAATTCCGGTGGATCGGAAATTTTCGTCAGAAAACCGCGTGAAAACAAAGACCATGGGGATGGATGGCATCAGTATTAATAGGGAGAACATTGATTTGCGCTATCTGGAACAGCTGGTGGATACCGAGCAGCTGAATGCTCTGGCACAACTGATGGTTTATATCCGCAGACAGGTGGCCGATGGGAAAACGGCTTTTCCGGAACTGATTGGCCGGGTACAGGATGTTCTTTCGGAAAGTGGTTTCGAAAAAATATGTGGCGGAAGTTATCTGCCCGGGAATCTGGCGGTGCCCCGCAAGCAGGAAATTTTTGCCTGTGTCAACCGTTGGCGGGAACTGAAATGTGATTAGAACGCATATTTTTCTCCATTCTGGGAATAACAAGACTAATTGTTTTGAAATTTCCAGTAGCGACAGTTTAGAATGGAGGAACCTATGTCAGAAAATTGTGAATGTATTAATGTAAGAAAAGTAGTCCTTGTGGGCTGTGGTTTTGTCGGCTCTGCATCGGCCTTTGCGCTGATGCAGAGCGGTTTGTTTTCCGAGATGGTGTTGATTGACATCGACCGGGACCGGGCGGAGGGAGAGGCCATGGATATCAGCCACGGCGTTCCCTTTGCGGGACCGATGAAAATTTATGCCGGAGATTATGATGACATCGAGGATGCAGCCATCATCGTGATTACAGCGGGTGCCAATCAAAAACCGGACGAGACGAGGCTGGATCTTGTACAGAAAAATTCTAAAATTATGGAGTCGGTGGTTTCCGAAATTGCCGCCAGGGATTATAAGGGGATTTTGCTTATTGTGTCCAATCCGGTGGACATTCTTACTCATGTGGCTATGAAAGTGAGCGGATTCCCGGAGAACCGGGTGTTCGGTTCCGGTACGGTGCTGGATTCGGCAAGGCTCCGGTCACATCTGGGGGAGCACTTAGGTGTGGACAGCAGGAGTGTGCATGCCTTTGTCATTGGCGAACACGGGGACAGCGAGATTGCTGCCTGGAGCAGCGCCAACGTTTCCGGAGTTCCCCTCAATACATTCTGTGAGATGAGGGGACATTATAATCATGTGGGAAATACGGAGAATATCGAAGATCAGGTAAAAAATAGTGCCTATGAGATTATTGCCAAAAAGGACGCCACCTATTATGGCATTGCCATGGTGGTCAAACGGATCTGTCAGGCTATCATTCGGGATGAAAAATCGATTTTCCCGGTGTCTATTATGATGCATGGGGAATATGCGCTGGAGGATGTGGTGCTCAGTATGCCGGCCATTGTAGGGGCAGGAGGACTGGAGACGCCGATTCCGATTTCCCTGGATGAAAAGGAAGTGACGAAACTTCATGAATCAGCAGATACCCTGCGGGGAATCATGGAACAGCTGCCATACTGATGTCGCAGGATTATTATTCACCGCTCTCTACCTGCATTCACAGTACTCCACCCTCATGCGCAGTCGTCGCCTCTGCGAGGCTCCAGTCCCGCTCCTTGCGGAACTAAGACTGCCTGCGAATCTTCTATATCGGCTGTGAATAGCAACTGTGTGAATCATAAAAAAAGAATAAAGTTATTGAGTTCATCCCCTAATAATGCTATATTAGTTGTTAGGGGATTTTACATTGTTTTTACTTAGAATTTACGTAACTTTATTTTATGACTTAGAGAGGATAAGAGAAAATGTCAGTTTGGAATGTAATTAATTTGGCCGGCGGTCTTGCCTTGTTTATCTTTGGTATGAACCTGATGAGCGATGGATTGAAACTGGTGGCGGGCTCCTATTTGAAGAAAATTTTGGAAAAATTAACCCAGAACCGCATTGTGGCGATGATCGTAGGAGCGGGACTGACCGCATTGATTCAGAGCTCCAATGCCATGTGTGTCATGGTAGTAGGTTTTGTCAATGCCGGTATGATGCAGTTGGAGCGTTCTGTGGGAATCCTCATGGGCGCGAAGATTGGTACGACGATTACAGGACAGCTGATTGCCTTTAATATTTCAGAGATTGCTCCTGTCATTGCTTTTGTCGGTGTGGCAGTCACCATGTTTGCCAAGAAGCCAAAAGTGAAAAATGTGGGACAGATTATTGCCAGCCTTGGTGTGCTTTTCATTGGTCTGGGTACCATGAGTTCTGCCATGAAACCGCTGGCTGGGGAAGTGTGGTTCCAGAATCTGCTGCAGCAGTTCTCGAATCCAATTCTGTGTGTGTTGATTGGTGTGATTTTTACCGTCATCATCCAAAGCGCATCTGCTTCGGTTGGTGTTCTGCAGATGCTGGCACTCAGTGGCGTTATGGCTTTTCCGGGGGCTTTTCCACAGGCTTTTTACATTATGCTTGGTATGAACATCGGCGCCAGTGTGGCACCGGCGCTTGCTTCTCTCAGTGGGCGTAAAGATGCCAAGAGAGTGGCTTTTATTGTCATTCTTTTCGAGAGTATCGGTATGGTTTTATTCATGATAGCCACCCAGATATTCCCTGTCATCTTTGACTGGATGCTGGCGACGGCACCGGGGAACCCCACGAGACAGATTGCCAATGCCAACACGATTTTTAATTTGGTGACAGTATTCCTTTTGTTACCATGTGCAAAATATCTTGTTAAAATTTCTAAGCTTGTCATACGTGGCGAGGATGAGAAAGAGGAAGCTTCTCTCCATTATATTGATGAGTCCGGGTACCAGTCCGGTACGGTGTTGATTGGACAGATTGACCAGGAAGTAGGGCGTATGCATGCACTGGTACGGGAGAATTTGGAAGCTTCCACGAAAATATATTTCGGACGTATGAGCATCAGTAACGAGGAGTTTGAAGAAAATGAGTCTGCGGTAGATTTTCTGAATAAGGAGATTATTGCGGCCCTGATTCGGACGAACCAGCTTGGTGTATCAGAAAAAGAGGCAAACCATGCCGGTAATCTGTATCACATCGTGACGGATTTGGAACGGATTGGTGACCATGCAGAGAATGTCCTTGGCTATGCTATGCAGATGAAACAGGATAAGCGTAAGTTTTCTGATAAGGCATTAAAGAATCTCAAGGAGTTGTCCCAGGCGGTATACAAGATTTATGACTTGGCCTGTGAGCATTTCTCGGAACCTAGTGAAGAATTGTACCGTGTCATATATGATTTGGAAGCGGATATTGATAAGATGGTGGATAAGATGCGTGCCTCCAACAGTAAGCGTCTGGGCAAGATGAAATGCGAGGCAGTGCAGGGACTTTACTTCAACGAAATTCTTGTGGATTTGGAGCGTGTGGCAGATCATTCGCTGAATATTGCGCAGGCGGCAAAGAAATATGAGATTTATGATGAAGAGGAAGAATAAATTTGTTGAATAATGTAGTGAAAAGATAGGATAATACATTGTATCAGCCTCCTTATGTTTCGTATAATGAGCATATTGAAAAATGCTTGTAGCGAAATAAGGAGGCTGAAATGATAAAGACGACAAAACGAATCGTGGCTGTGGGAGTAATGACCGGACTGCTTTTGTCCAATATGTCTGCAGTTCCGCAAAAGGCGGAGGCGGCAGGGAAGGCAAAAGTGATTTCTGTGACGGTGAAGAATGTAAAAAAGAAAAAACTTACATTGAAAACCGGGAAGAGCTTTACTCTGAAAGTGAACGTCAAAGTAAAGCCGAACAAAGCAAAATATAAAAAAGTATCTTATCTGTCATCCAACAAAAGGGTTGCTAAGGTAAGTACAAAGGGAAAGGTGAAAGCGGTCAAAGCAGGAACGGCCAAAATCACAGTTCGCTCGAAGACCAATAAGAAAAAGAAAGTTGTAATTCAGGTGACGGTAAAAGCCAATGCCCCGGTGGGGACTCCTTCCGGAAAAGTCACACCGGCACCGACGTCCCAGAGCGGTGATGCCCAGAAGGTTACCCCTACACCTGTGGTGACGGGGACACCAACCGCGACACCGACAGCAACGCCAACGGCAACCCCAACGCCAACGCCGGTACCGGATGGGACAAGTACACTGATGCGCAAGCCATTTGCTGAGCAGGGCTATGTAGGACAGACGTTATCGGAACTTCCGATTCAAAGCGGCAGCATACAGGACAGCAACGGTGCGGAGATTAAGGGAACCTATGAGTGGGAAGAACCGGATACTGCACTGACTGAGATGGGGAAATCCCACCACAATGCCAAATTTGTGCCATCAGACAGTTCTTTTGAGAGTATTGAGCATATTTCTCTGCCGGTACACGCAACGAAGAATCAGCTAACCATCACAA
>JALENH010000315.1 GCA_022767895.1 Eubacterium sp. | reverse complement strand
TGATACTTCGTCTGACAGAGGGGAGTATGGCACCGGTAGACTGCATTGATGAAGAGTACGGGATGTGCAACCGTATGGACAACTGTGCCACTTCTATTGTATGGAAGAGATTAAATGATGCCATCAGCGATGTGATTGATCACATTACGTTGGCAGATTTAGTGGATTGGCAGCTTGTAAAAGATGGTGATTATTCCATATAAGGAACAGGAAAGTGAAATAGCCCCTATTTCCTATTGACAAACTAGGAAATAGGGTTTATTATATTATCAGGATGTATTTCATAGCGTATTTGTATGAATTATAGGAAAAAGGAAAGGAAGGATAAGAATATGGCAGTTTATAAGAAGGTTACTGATTTAGTGGGGAACACACCGATTCTTGAATTGGGAAATTATGAGGGAAAATATCAGCTGGAAGCAAAGATTCTGGCGAAACTTGAATATTTCAATCCGGCGGGAAGTGTGAAAGACCGTATTGCCCGGGAGATTATTCTGGATGCCCTGGAGACAGGGAAACTCACGAAAGACTCTGTGATTATTGAGCCCACCAGCGGAAACACAGGTATTGGTCTGGCATCCATTGCCGCCTCTTTGGGAATCCGCATCATTATTACCATGCCGGAGACCATGAGCGTGGAGCGCCGCAATTTGATGAAAGCCTATGGAGCCGAGCTTGTACTTACCGACGGTGCCAAAGGCATGAAAGGGGCGATTGCCAAAGCCGATGAGCTGGCTGCGGAGATTCCAAACAGCTTTATTCCGGGACAGTTTGTGAATGAACTGAATCCACGGGCACACAAGCGGACGACTGGGCCGGAGATTTGGAAAGATACAGAAGGAAAAGTGGACATCTTTGTGGCTGGTGTCGGAACCGGTGGTACCGTATCCGGTGTTGGTGAATATCTGAAATCCCAGAATCCGAATGTTAAGATTGTAGCAGTAGAGCCTGCCAGCTCCCCGGTTTTGTCCAAGGGTGAGGCAGGAGCGCACAAGATTCAGGGAATCGGTGCCGGATTTGTACCGGATACACTGAATACTGACATTTATGACGAGATTATTGCCGTGGAAAACGAGGCGGCTTTTGATACCGGTAGAGAAGTGGCCCGCACAGAAGGTGTGTTGGTAGGTATTTCATCGGGAGCTGCAGTCTGGGCTGCCACCGAACTGGCAAAACGTCCGGAGAACAAGGGAAAGACTATTGTTGCTCTCTTACCGGATACCGGCGACCGCTATTTGTCCACGCCTATGTTTGCAGACTAAGTTCGAAAAGTTCGGAAAAACTTATCTCATGACTTGATTTTGGCATTGGTAAATTGTATACTAGACTTGTTGATTATTCGCAAAACAAGGAGGAAAATCCTCTCCTCGTCCAGGGGGACTCGGATTTTGCTTCGCAAAACAAGGAGGATTTGAAATGAGTAAAGTAACAATTTCCGATGCCATTCGTTATGTTGGCGTGGATGATAAAGACATTGATTTGTTTGAGAGCCAGTACATCGTACCAAATGGAGTATCTTATAACTCCTATGTTATTCTGGATGAGAAAATTGTAGTGATGGATACGGTAGATGCCAGAAAGACAGAGGAGTGGCTTTCCAATCTGGAGACTGAGCTGGCTGGCAGGACACCGGATTATCTGGTGATTTCCCATCTGGAGCCGGACCACAGCGGAAGTATTCAGGCTGTTACCGAGAAGTATCCGGAGATGAAACTGGTAAGCAATGTTAAGGTATTCAATATGCTGCCACAGTTCTTTGAGATTGATTTGGAGGATAAAAAAGTAGTTGTTGCCGAGGGCGATACCCTGGAACTCGGCAGTCATACTTTGACTTTTGTGATGGCACCGATGGTTCACTGGCCGGAAGTTATGGTGGAATATGAGTCTACGGAGAAAGTTTTGTTCTCTGCGGATGCTTTTGGTAAATTCGGTACTCTTGACACTGATGAGGACTGGGCTTGTGAAGCGCGAAGATATTATTTCAACATTGTTGGAAAATATGGCGTGCAGGCAGCAGCTCTTCTGAACAAGGCAGCAGGGCTTGAAATCGAGAAAATTTGTCCTCTTCATGGTCCGATTCTTCAAGAAAATCTTGGATATTATATTGATAAATATAAGGTTTGGAGCAGCTACGAGGCAGAGGATGACGGCGTGTTGATTGCGTATGGCTCCATCCATGGCAATACAGCGAAGGCTGCGAAAAAGCTTGGTGAAATCTTAGAAGCCAAAGGCGCGAAAAAAGTTGTTGTCAGTGATTTGTCCAGAGAGGATATGGCAGAAGTGATTGAGGATGCCTTCCGTTATGACAAGCTTGTGGTTGCCTGTGCAACATATGATGGCGGACTTTTCCCGGTTATGCAGGATTTCCTTTATCATCTGGGACACAAGAATTTCCAGAACAAAAAGGTTGCCTTCATGGAAAATGGAAGCTGGGGACCGATTGCCAACAAGAAGATGAGAGAAGCTTTTGAAGGAATGAAAAAGATGACTCTCTGCGACAACATGGTTACCATTAAGTCTACCATGAAGGAGACTGATTTGGCACAGATGGAA
Organism: Eubacterium sp.; assembly: GCA_022767895.1. Classification (GTDB taxonomy): domain Bacteria; phylum Bacillota; class Clostridia; order Lachnospirales; family Lachnospiraceae; genus Eubacterium_F. Next base: position 699 of record JALENH010000315.1, on the reverse strand, counting down.
GCACTGGCAGATGAATTGTTAAAATAATTTCGAACTTTTCAGAGAAAGAAGGGTATCTATGAGGGAGAATGTAAAAAGAGTATCAATCGTATTATCTTTTCTGATGTTTGGAATTGTGTTATCCGCAAGGCCCGTTTCTGCCAAAACGGTAACACAGAATTTGAAAATGCTGCAGGGGACGACCCGGTGCATCGAACATAATTGTTCCGATGTCAAGAAAATAACGATAAAGAACAAAAAGTACATTTCTGCCAAAGGAAAATCGTATATGATTAAGGTGACTGCGAAAAAGGCAGGAAAGACAAGTTTTACCTATCGTTTGCCCGATGACAAAACGATCTACAAATGCAATGTCAAAGTGTATTCTTTGAAATCGGTGAAGAAAAAGGCGACTGCCAAGTTGAAAAAACAATTGTCGGCTTTGCCGGAGGGAACGCTCTACACTTATTTGGATTTTAACAAGGATGGTGTGAAAGAATTGTTCCATGATGGCAACATTACGTATTACGATTATACAAAAAATAAGTGCCGAACCGTGGATTATGGCTTTGAGGAAATTTATACTTCCAAAAAGACAAAACGGATTTATGTCGTGAAAAAGGAACCGCTAGAGACGGATTGCTTCACCTATTTCAGCGAGTTTTATACGGTATCTCCGCTCAAGCTTTTTGCACTGACAGGAGAGGGGACCGGATTCCG
>JALENH010000219.1 GCA_022767895.1 Eubacterium sp. | reverse complement strand
CTCCCGGACTGAACAGAATGTTGTTCGGATGCTTCTCCATCATTTCCGCTATGGATTCCCCTCTTGACACATCCCAGATGGAAGGGTCCGCTATCCCTCGTATCTTCCTCCCCTTTAAGTTCGGGTCCGTATTCTCGATTTCCCGAATGTGTTTCGCCTGCTGTACCGGGTCTATCTCCAATCCCACATTCGGCTCTCCCGTACATCCGTAATATTCCCGGATACGGTAGATTTTCCCATTCTCATCCGCCGCGTACCATCCCACGCTAAATGGTTTGGCAAAGCCATAGTCATATCCTCGCCATATCCTCCAGTAGGAAGGTATCTTAAACGGCTCCACTACATGCGTCCATTTCCTGTCCTTATAGTGCTCCGGGTCATTTCTCCACTCTTTGAACACCTGCCCGGAAAAGCTATCCCATGAGCCATATAAAAGCGCCTTTCTCTCTGCCTCCGGTAACATTGCCAGATTATCCAGATAGGTCGGGTCGTTCTCCAATAGTTTTTTATTGTCAAACACGCTGGAAGGAATAAAAATCCGTTTCCTTTTTACCTGAATTTGCTTTCTGTCCGGCGTATAGATGGTTCGCTCCTCCGTAATAGGTGTTTCCGGTGGTGCCGCCGTGATGAACCGGTCCTTAACCCACGCATGGCCAACTCCTCCCGGGTTCGCTGTTGCTCTCATGTACACCCTCGTCCCCGGTCCTGACGGTCGGTTTCTCGAAAACATGTATGAATACTCTTCCCAGGTAAAATGCGTCAGTTCGTCAAATCCCACAAAATCATAGGCCAGTCCCTGATAATTCAACCTGTCTTTCGTGTGCTGCATCGTTCCAAAGTATATTTTTGCCCCGGAAGGAAACGTCCATCTCTTATCCGTCACATTGTACTTGGCTCTGGGAACCACCGCCTTATACAGTTCGTGCGACCTTGTAATCAGCTCCTGCAGCTGTGGGTATGTCTTTCGGAATATGATTCCTTTGTAAGTTGGTATATGAATCTGCCTCATTGCTTCACATAGCAACGCATCGGATTTCCCTCCTCCTGCTGCCCCTCCATACAGGCATTCATATTCCGGGCGTGCCATAAATGCGCTCTGCCGCGGCTGAGGAGACCACACAATCTTAGCCATCCTCATCCTCCTTAACCGGCGTCAGAATCATAACGCCTGCATTCTCTCCGTCGCTCTCCAGTTTTGCATCTACTTTATCTTTCCACTTATCCGGTCTTCTGTTCTTTAACCAGAATACCTGTGCCCCCAGCTCCGGCGGATAGTATACTTCCTGCTCCACCATCACTATGCGTTCTGTTTCACGTAGCCTCTTTCCGTTGTTGTATTCTACCTCTTTGAGCTTAACCGGACGCTTTTCTGTCCTTGTAAATCCTACCGCTTTTTTGAATAGTTCGTTCTCTACATGTGCGTCCGAAACCTCCTTCCCTTTTTTTAGGCGTTCAGAAAGTTCAGAATGTTGTCCGGAATACGAGTACAGTGTTGTCTTGCTAATCCCCAGTTTTTCGGCTATTTGTGCCATTGTCAAACCCTCTCTTGTCCACCCTTCGATGGCGTCAAGGTACGGTTCAACTTTTACACAATATTGACTCTTTGCCATCCAACCACCTTCCTTTCTGGTCATCATAGCAGAGAATACGCCTTTTTTACCCCCAAACTCCCACACATACGAAAAAGGACCCATTCTCACAGGTCCTTTTCTTTTCTATTCTTGCACGCAGAAATATCCATAAATATACATCGTTTTAAACTCTGTCGTAGTACTTTCTATCTCATCAACACCAGCATATTTGCTCCCCCTCAAAGTCAATAATTTTGCAAAGGAATTTTTATTGATATCAAGAATTTGCAACCGATATACTCCATTTGCAAAAAATCCCATATCTACCTCCTGTAAAAGCCCGATTGTTGTATTATCAAACGTAAATTTGCCCTGGACGAATATTATATCTCCAATTCTAACATATATATTTTCTTCCGCTACATAATCAACTGGATCAACTAAATTTCTAGGTCCAATCCAAAATTTAGGAAGCCATTCTTCATACTGATGGCTTTTATCCACATAATCAAATATTGCGAACTCCACGCTGTCTCCGTCTTCCGAAGTATTCTCAAACATTACCAGCACCGTTCCACCACTGCTTCCCAGCGTCACCGTTGCTTTAGCATCCCCTTGTGGCTGTGATATGGATTCAACTTTTAAACCATCCGGCGAACTTGAATCCCTACATACTTTCCATTCATAGACTAATTTCCCTGCTTTGGCATAGATAATCTCTGTAATCCCGCCCATATAAAATTCGCCAATTGAATGGCCCGATACTTTGTCTCCTTTTTCCTGTAAAATAAAATGAGACGAAGAAAACTGTCCTTTCACCTTGTACTGATCCGTAAATCTTAGCATAGAAAGTGTCAGCCAACTATACCCCTGTACCTCTGCTGCCGCCACCTGTGCATCATGCCATCCACCATCATAATACTGGAACATCCCATTATGAATCCTAATATCATGGGCTCCATCCGGCGTATGTATCTTATGCTCAATATGGTCTGTCATGGTTTCCTGCACTGCTGCCTTGTATTCTCCAATTTGTTTACCCATGATATCTACCTCGTTTTTCATCTTCTGATACATATCCACATAATCAGAGCCGCCTTGGTATCTCACACTTTCCTCTACCCTTACCGTACAGGTATCCGTTGTGATCCGTTCTGTTCCTGCACCTCCATATAGACCAACAGTAAAAGATTCTTGCATCATTACCTTGTATGGCACCTCACATTCTCCATATGCTCCGTGAGACTCAATTACCACAGGATACGACTTTCCATTGGCCGTGAATACCGCAATCTTAATTATATTTGTAATCCAACTACCCGACCATGTAAATTCCGCTTTCACATACTCCCTTGTATTCCCAACCAAATTGGATATCGTTTTTCTACACCATATGTGTTGTTCCTCTACCATAAATTCAATTGTTCTCATAATGTCACTCCTTTTTTTCTTTATCATATCAATTGGAACCAGAAGATTCTCCCCTAGTTCCCATAGTTCCTGTCTAAGAGTTTGGCGTGTTTACACCGCTCTCCGTTTTTGTAACAATGCTTTTTCTGAAACTCAAATTTATCCTCTTCCGTCTTGAACCTGGTTCCACAGATGGTATGTTCCTCAATTCCTTCACAGGTTATCATCTTTTCACTTTCACGGATGTAGTAACCACACTCTGTCCTGTAGATTCCAGGTCCGTAATATCCTGCCATTTAATCATCCTTTCTTCGTCAAGTGTACTCTTACCAGTTTCCAGTCCTTTATTTGGGTTGGTATTGTTCTGGAAGTGGCTGCCAAGCGACAACATCAATATCTTTATCTACCAAATCAAAATCATTCTTCCGGCAAACGCTCACTGCAAGGAATCCAACCGCCATTGTATTCTTCTGCTACTTCCTGAACGATTTCTGTTGATTTATAAATTGCTCTATTCCATTCTGCATCTTCATCTGTTTTTACAACTCTACGGATATTTGATAACCGCTCCAAAATCTTCTCAAATGCTTTGTTCATTCTGATACCTCCTCTTCAATGTGTTCTGAATTTTTGTCATTCCTTTTATTCCACCGATTTCAAATGCAATATCTGCATTATTCTCTGAAAATTTAGTGTGAGCTTCTATATCATCTATGTACTCAATGCCGATAATTTCATTTGCAGTAATTCTTTTCATAATTTCATCAGCTTTCTTCTTTGTTATAATTTTCATTCCGCACACCTGCCTTTAACTGTTCCGCTATTTCTTCAACACTTTCGCTTGCCAACTCAATAATATCTTTTATACATTTATCATCTTCTGAATATTTCCAATCAGCAAAGTGCATACAGATTTTATTACTTAAATCGTCAATAGCCTTTCTGTAACCTTGATTAAAACCTTCTATGTTTCCAATCTTTCTATGCTCGTCCTTCAATTCTCGAAGCATTTTCAGTTCTTCCAACCACTCGGCACGTTGTTCGTGTTCTCTTGCTTCGTTCTTTAAGTGATTTTTCTTATAATACTCAGCCAGTTTTCTTTCAAATACTATTTCTTCATCAATCGTCATCCTTCATCACTCCAATCTAAAACAAATTCTTCGTTTCCTATATTCCAGACATAATCTAGGTGTAGGTAAAAATCATTTTGCAAGTTCCAGGGCAAATAACAGACATAATAGTATTGAATAACTTTTCAAGGAGGTGATTACTATGTACATGAACCATCCACCGCATGATTATGTTATCCTTCTATTGGCATATTCATTGCTCTTCAAAATGTTCTTCTTAGTTACAGGAGAACCCGCTTTTGAAATAATCGCTTCTGTTTTGGAACATTTTAGCGTTCTGTAGAGTTTCTGCCAGGCGGCCAACTCGCCCGCCTGGCTTTCTCTCATATCCCTATCATCATCTCGCGCATCGCCAACTCCAGTCCCTTTTTCAAATCCATCAACTCTTCATTATCTTTCCAGTCTCTTTGACCCAACATAAAGGAAGATGTGTTATTGTGCCAGAACATGGCCCATTCGCATCCTTTCACACGATATGGTCCTACGATATCCAAATCATCATCTGTTTTCGATGATTCGTCGATGATATCATACAATTTCTGATTGATCGGTACTATATTTCCAAATTCATCCTTCAAAAGCCGGCAGTATATTCCCATCGGCTCCTGCACC
>JALENH010000091.1 GCA_022767895.1 Eubacterium sp. | reverse complement strand
CTTTTTTCTCTAACCTATAGTATGATATCAACTGTTGATGGTCCGTTGGTCAAGCGGCTAAGACGCTGCCCTCTCACGGCAGAAACAGGGGTTCGATTCCCCTACGGACTACTAAAAAGGTTTCCAGATGGAAGCCTTTTTCTTTATTATCCAGAAAGCAGAAAGAAGGTATTCCAATGAAATCATCCACAGAACGGGAAGTCAACACCTACAATCGCACCGCCCTGATTTGTTTTGCCTGCGTCGTTGCCTGCATCGTTTTTGATGTTCAGAAATACACCCGCTACGGTTTTTCCCTTGACTGGAATTTAGCACTCTCCATCGCCCTGTACATCATTTTAACACTTTTAGGCATTCGTGCCTTTCGAAAAGGAAGAAAAATAAAGAAAGAAAATTAATTATTTATAATATAGAAAAACAGGGAACCGATTGCATGTTACTTCCAATCAGTTCCCTATTTTTTTATTGCATAAAATCCAACAGCGACATCTGGTCACTGAGGGGCAAATCACCGAGAAGTCCCAGTTCTCGCATTTTCTCCACGGTGGTTCCACTTATTTTGCTACGGTTCTTAAAATTCTCGCAGGATGTGAACGGACCATCTTTAGCGGCCTCCACGACACCCTCTGCCGCCTTATCTCCCATACCGTCAATGGTATTGAGTGATGGCATCAGCTTTCCATCAATAATCTGGAAGTGCTTCGCCTCCGCTTTAAAAATATCAATGGGCATAAATTCATAGCCTCTGGCATACATTTCCTGTACGATTTTCATATCGCCATAAGCTGCTTCCTCTTTCGGACTTAGTTCCTTGGCGGCCAGCCTCTTTTTATATTCCCGCATGGTTGCCTCCAGACGTTCCCGCCCCTGACACATCAGTTCATAGTCGAACGCCTTGGCACGTATACTGAAAAATGCCGCATAATAGGCAAGAGGATAATATACTTTAAAATAAGCAATACGGAATGCCATCATGACATATGCCACCGCATGGGCCTTCGGGAACATGTACTTGATTTTTCCGCAGGACTCGATGTACCAGTCCGGCACCCCGGCATTTTTCATAACTTCTTTCCACTCATCCCATTGCTTTACTTTTCCTTTAGCCACCAGTCCTTTCCGCACTTTCTCCATGATGTTGAAAGCTGTCCCGTCTTCCACTCCCGTATGAATCAGGTAGGTCATAATATCATCTCTGGTACAAATCGCCGTAGACAGTGTACAATCCCCTCTTGCAATATAATACTGCGCATTGTTCAACCACACATCCGTACCATGGGACAGACCCGATATACGCACCAGATCGGAGAAATTCTTCGGCTTTGTATCCCGGAGCATCTGCATAACAAATTCGGTACCGAATTCCGGCACACCGAGGCTCCCCAGGTCAAGCCCCATTAAATCCTCCGGCTCAACACCTAACGCACTGGTGTTATTAAATAGCGACAACACCTGGGGATCATCCAGCGGAATATTCAGAGCATCCACCCCCGTCAAATCCTCCAGCATTTTTATAATGGTAGGATCATCGTGTCCAAGTATATCAAGCTTCAACAAATTGTGGTCAATTTTATGATAATCAAAATGTGTGGTAATGATAGAGGTCTCCTGGTCATTAGCCGGATGCTGCACTGGCGTAAAGGTGTAAATCGACCATCCCATGGGAAGAACGACGATACCACCGGGGTGCTGTCCCGTGGTCCGTCGCACTCCCACACACCCCTCTAAAATCCGCTCAATTTCCTCATTCCGCTTGTGCATTTCATGTTCTTCGAAATAATTTTTTACATAACCATAAGCCGTTTTATCTGCCAGTGTTCCAACTGTACCGGCACGGAAGGTCTGTCCGGCACCAAAAATAACCTCTGTATAGGCATGGGCCTTACTCTGGTATTCCCCGGAGAAATTCAAATCAATATCAGGCTCCTTGTCTCCGTAAAAACCAAGGAACGTTTCAAAAGGAATGTCGTGGCCGTCACGAATCAAATCTGCCCCACAATTCGGACATTTCTTCGGCGGCATGTCAAACCCGGAACTGCCGGCAAAAGCCTTTACTTCCTCCGAATCAAAATCCGAATAATGGCACTCTCCACAATAGTAGTGGGCCGGCAGGGGATTTACCTCTGTAATACCGGACATGGTGGCCACAAAGGAGGAACCGACTGACCCTCGGGACCCCACCAGATACCCATCTTCATTGGACTTCCATACCAGTTTCTGAGCAATGATATACATCACGGCAAATCCATTGGAAATAATGGAATTTAGCTCTCTCTCCAGTCGTTCCGACACCTGGGGCGGCAAATCTTCACCATACATACTATGTGCCTTATTGTAACAGATGTCCCTGAGTTCCTGATCGGAATTTTCGATTACCGGCGGACATTTGTCGGGATAGACCGGGGAAATTTTCTCAATCTGGTCGGCAATAAGATTGGTGTTCGTCACCACAACTTCCATCGCCTTTTCCTCACCCAGATAGGAAAATTCTTCCAGCATCTCTTCCGTCGTCCGCAGATACAGCGGCGGCTGTTTGCCATCATCCATCTTTTTTCCAGCCAGCAAAATGGTCCGGTATATATCATCCTCCGGGTCCAGAAAATGGACATCACAAGTGGCACAAACCGGCTTGTTGTATTTCTCCCCCAGCTTCACGATACGGCGGTTCATGTCCTTTAAGTCATCCCAGGTATTGATATTTTCATAGGCGCCTTTTTCCGTATCCAGCATAAACTCATTGTTGCCGATGGGCTGAATTTCCAGATAATCATAGAAATTCACCAGTTCTTCAATTCGTTCATCATCGGCATCATCCAACAGAGCACGATACAGCTCTCCCGCCTCGCAGGCAGAACCGAGAATCAGCCCCTCCCGCCATTTCATCAGCTGGCTTTTGGGAATCCGGGGACGTCTGGAAAAATAATCCAGGTGCGCCATGGATACCAGACGGTACAGATTGACCCGGCCCACTTCGTTTTTTGCCAGAATGATGGCATGATAGCTCGGTTTTTTCTTGATAATCTCCGGTGCCGAATGGGTTCTTTCATAGAGACCGTCCAAATCCGTGATTCCTTCTTTTTCCAGCAACGGAATCATTTTCTCAAAAATTTCCGCCGTTGCCTCAGCATCCTCCACGGCACGATGGTGATTGATAAGGGAAATTTTCAGAACCTTCGCCACATTGTCCAACGTGTAACGTGCCAGATGCGGAAACAGCACACGGGCAATACCCACCGTATCCACCACGGTAAACTCCGTATCCAGCCCCTGTTCGGCCCCCTTTTTACAGATGAATCCATAATCAAATCCCGCGTTGTGCGCCACCAGTACGCATCCCTTGCAAAAATCCAGAAACTCGGGCAGAACCGTCTCAATGGTTGGTGCGTCTGCCACCATGGAATCCTCAATACTCGTCACCTCGGTAATACGGGGTGGAATGGGAATCTGTGGGTTCACAAAGGTGCTGAACCGGTCTGTAATCTCACCGTGCTCTACCTTGACGGCACCAATCTCGATAATGCGGTTCCTGGTTGGGGAAAATCCGGTGGTCTCTAAATCAAATACCACAAAGGAATCCTGCAGCGACTGTCCTTTTGACCCCTGCACCGTGTCATCCAGATCATCTACCAAATAGGCTTCACAGCCGTAAATCACTTTGAAATCGTCTTTTGCAATGGCATGGTCGGCATCTGCAAAGGACTGCACCACACCATGGTCGGTAATGGCAATAGCCGGGTGTCCCCATTCCTGCGCCCTGGCTACCATCTTCTGACAGTCCACCACAGCATCCATATCACTCATCTGGGTATGGGCATGAAGCTCCACACGCTTCACCGGGGCATTGTCCATTCGCCCCACCCGGAAATTTTTAATTTCCTTCATACCGACAATGTTACTAATACGGATTTCCTTATCATAGGTATCAAAAGAAGCCATGCCCTTGACACGGATATAGTTTCCTTTTTTAACAAATTCAAAAAACGAGAGTTCCTCTACCAATTCCTTTTTAATAAAAACCTTGCAAATAATGGTGTCGGTAAAATCCGTAATGGCAAAGGTGACAATCAGTTTTTCTCCCTTGATTTCGCGTTCCTCCACACTGCGGATTATGCCATCAATAACCACTTCGCCAATTTCATCCACAATCTCTTTGATAGAGATAACCTCTCCCTCAACATTTCTCCCAAAGAAAACAGATGGGTCGTTCGCTGGTTTCCGGTAATTACTTTTCTTTGGAACAAATGGTTTCTTCGGTATATTTTTCTCTCCCGAAACAGCTGTTTCCTCTTCCGGATTTTCCTTCTTCACCACCATGTGGTAAACCTCCGGTTCCCCTTGTTTTTTACGTTTCTTCTCTATGTATCGGAAACGGATTTCCACCTCCATATCAAAGCGGCGTTTTATCCGTGCTCTGAAAAAATCCCGAATTTCGGAACTTTTGTCATGACACAAAAAATCATCGTCACAAGTGATGATGATTGCATCTTCTTCCACCTCAAAAGGCTCACGACAGAATTTCATATAATCAATGGCATTGTACTCCCGCAGTTCCTCCTTCAGCATCTCCTCGCACTTACCCACCAGCTTCTCAAGCTCATAGGAAGCCGCAAAAGGATACCGGATTTCCAGTTTCGGACGAACACCCAGACGCCGGAATACCTGCTTATACAATTTCTGCTCCATATTCCGTATAATCCGAAGAGGCAGAAACTGGTCACACTGGCAGTATATAAAGGCCAGCATTTTCGTGCGGGAGGCACTGACCTTTTCCACCATGGCCCCCGCAAAATAGTCATACAGCTTGTCCTCGGTGGACAAATCCGGAAATGCCTCAAAAAACTGTACCACTCAATCAACCCTTTCTCAATCGTTCCAATGAAGGAGTTCCTGCCGCAGCGTCTCAAGCAGTTCTTCCTCCGGTACCTTCTTGACAATCTCACCCTTTTTAATGAGCAGACCTTCGCCGATGCCTCCGGCGATCCCTATGTCGGCTTCTCTCGCCTCCCCTGGTCCATTCACGGCGCATCCCATCACCGCCACCTTGATATCCAAATCGAAATCCTGTACCATCTCTTCCACTTGTCCGGCCAGGGAAATCAAATCAATCTGCGTCCGCCCACAAGTCGGACAGGACACCACGCGGATCCCCCCCTTGCGAAGGGAAAGTGTCTGAAGAATCAGTTTGGCAGCTGTAATCTCCTGCACCGGATCCCCGGTGAGAGACACACGGATTGTATCACCGATTCCCTGATAAAGAATATTACCAAGGCCAATGGCAGACTTAATACTGCCGGAATATACCGTACCGGATTCCGTAATTCCCACGTGCAATGGGAAATTGGTCTGTTCTGCCAGCAGTTCATGGGCACGGATGCACATCAGAACATCCGACGACTTAATACTGATAACCAGATTATCATAACCCATGTCCGTAATTTGTGCCACCTTGTCAAGAGCACTTTCCACAATGCCCTCAGCCGTGACACCACCATATTTTTCCACCAGATTTTTCTCCAGAGAACCACTATTGACCCCTACCCGAATCGGGATATTTCTCTCGCGGCAGCAGTCCACCACGGCACGAATCCGCTCCGTACTGCCAATATTCCCTGGATTAATACGGATTTTATCCGCTCCGTTCTCCACCGATGCAATGGCAAGGCGATAATCAAAATGAATGTCCGCCACCAACGGAATATGAATCTGCTTTTTTATTTCCTTCAGCGCCTGTGCCGCTTCCATAGTCGGCACCGCACAGCGAATAATCTCACAGCCGGCATTTTCAAGCCGCTGAATCTGTGCCACCGTAGCTGCCACATCTTCTGTTTTGGTATTGGTCATAGACTGGATGGCGATGGGATTCCCCCCACCGATTTTTACATTTCCAATCTGTATCTCCCTCGTCTTATCACGAAACATCGAACCCCTCCGTTTTAGAACAGTTTAATAATATCATTTCCAAGGATTACTACCATAAGAAGCATCAGTATCATAAAGCCTGCCATGTTGATATACCCCTCATATTTGGGATTCATCGGTTTTCTCCGAATCCATTCAATGATAAGCAGTACAAGCCGTCCACCATCCAGTGCCGGAATCGGAAGAAGATTCATGACACCAAGGTTCGCAGACAACAGAATACACCAGTAAATCATATTCATTACCATGAGCCCCGGACCGCCGCCATTTTCCTTCTTGCCACTGGCTCCGATATCCTTGCCCATGGTGGTAACAATCCCCACAGGGCCTGATACATCACTGGCACTAAACCGGCGGGTTGCCAGTCCATGAAGACTCTTCACCACCGTCTCCACCCAGTATTTCATTTCATAAGCCGAATATTTTAATACCCCAAGAGGGCCTACTTTATATCTTTTACCATGACGAATACCAACCTGATAACTCTCTTTTCCGTTCTTGCCCTTTACAAGCTCCGGACGCATGACAATGGTTTTCTCCTGCCCGTCCCGTTCCACCAAAAAGGTAACATCCTCATCGCCGGAAAAACCATCATATGCTATATACAGACCGACATCCCCATCTGTCACCATGGTTTTCCCATTGATTTCCTTCACCACATCTCCCACCTGGAGACCGCTCTCCTGTGCGGGTGTTCCCTGGTCCACTCTGGTAATTTCCGGCTTGGCATAACCAAGAACAGCAATTAATACAATGGAAAAAACAAAAGCCAGAATAAAGTTGAAAAAGGGACCTGCAAAAATAATAGCCATACGGGCGTAGACCGATTTTTTGCTGAATGAGCTGTCATCATCGACGGCCTCTTCTTCCCCTAGCATCGTACATGAACCGCCAAAAGGAAATAGCTTCCAAGAGTAAACCGTGTTCTCTGAATACTCTGGATGTTCCTCCAAAAACTGGGAAGATTTAAAGAACATAACTTTGCGTCCGTTCGCCGTCTTCACCCAGGAAATCAGGCGAGGCCCCATCCCCAGTGAAAACTCGATAACTCCCACTTTATTCCATTTGGCCACAATAAAATGACCAAATTCATGAAAAATGATAATAACACTAAAAACTACAATTGCCAGGAAAATCGTCCATGCATTCATTTGCCTATATTCCTCCATTCCGCATCCAAACGTTCATAAGTTTCCTTCTCTGTCTCAAGAATTTGTGAAAGATCCGGATTTGCGATGGTATGATGTTTTTTCATCGCATACTCTATCATATCGTATATTTGTAAAAATCCAATGTCCTTATTCAAAAATTTTGCCACAGCATATTCATTGGCCGCATTCATCACCGTCAACATACTCCCTCCTGTCCGGCAGGCCTCTACTGCTAATGGTATGCCCCGCAGTGCAGCGGTATTCGGTTTCTCAAAATGAATTTCTGCAATTTTTTCAAAATCCAGCCGCTCTCCTCCCAACATGTTACGATCCGGATAATAGAGTGCGTACTGAATGGGCAGCCGCATATCCGGCGTCCCCATCTGTGCCATCACGGCACCATCCCGGAAGCCTACCATGGAGTGAATAATACTTTGGGGCTGTACCAGAACATGAATTTGATCCAAATCCACATCAAACAACCATTTCGCCTCAATGATTTCCAATCCCTTATTAATCATTGTAGCAGAATCTATTGTGATTTTCGAGCCCATAAACCAGTTCGGATGCGCCAGTGCCTGTTCCACAGTCACATCTTCCAGTTGTTCTTTTGTATAATGACGGAACGGACCGCCGGAAGCCGTCAGATAAATCATCTCAATCTGACTTTTCTTCTCCCCATTCAGACACTGAAAAATAGCAGAATGCTCGCTGTCAACCGGCAATAGGGACACACCGTATTCTTTCGCCAGCGGCATGATAATATGACCAGCAGTCACCAGTGTTTCTTTGTTGGCCAGTGCTATATCCTTGCCGGCACGAATGGCTTCCATCACCGGACGAAGACCAATCATCCCCACCATGGCAGCCACAACCACCTCCGTCTGTGGCAATGTGGAAACCTCCACAAAGCCCTCCATACCGTACAACACGGTACAGTCAGAATGGGGAATCAGAGCCTCCAGTTCTTTCGCCTTTTCTTCATTTTTCATAACCGCATAGGAAGGCGAGAATTCCAAAATCAGCTCTGCCATCTTCTGCACATTGACACTTGCTGTCATGGCTACTACTTCAAAATCCTGCCGGTTGTGGCGTACCACATCCAGCGTCTGGGTACCGATGGAACCGGTAGCTCCAAGAATCGTTAATCTCTTCATATTCCTTCACCCTTTTCTTCTCTCTAATAGGCTACATAGGACATGACACGGGCAAATACATACAGCAAAATGTAAATAAATGGTGCTACAAAAATCACACTATCAAAGCGGTCCAGCACACCTCCATGTCCGGGAATTATTTTTCCATAATCCTTTACTTCATAGTTCCGTTTGATTGCCGAAGCAGACAAATCGCCTATCTGGGAAATCAACGCACTAATCGCCGCCACTACAGGAAGCATAATTCGCACATCCAAAATAAAATATTCCCCCAATCCCTCTGGCACAAACCACGCATAGCCAAAAGCTATCAGAGCCGCGCCGACAATTCCGCCCACGCAGCCTTCTATCGTCTTTTTCGGACTTAATTCTGAGAAATGATGCTTTCCAATCAGCTTACCAACACAATAGGCACAGGTATCTGCTCCCCAGGAACTAATCAGCACAAGCCAAATCAGCCATTCTCCCATTTCGAACTCCCGAAGCAAATAAATAAAACTCATCATAACCGGCACATAAATGAGTGCAAAAATGCTTTTTGCCACCTGGTTAATATGGTCTTTCGGATAGCGAATGACATATACCGTCAGCAAAGCAAGCAGTGCGATAATCGGCATGACCTCATGCAGGCCCAGATTAAAGGGATAATCGATAAACATGGCGTAACATCCCACCGTTGCCACATAGGTCACAATGGCCAGTGGGTGTTTTTCCATTCCCCAAATCCGGAACAATTCGTACACTCCAACAAGAGATAAAATGCCTAAAGCAATGACAAGCCAGATGTCTCCTACTACAAAAAGCAGGGCGGCAGCAGCCAGCAATACAATGCCACTAAGCAATCGTGTGATAAACATAATGAATCCTCCTAAACTCCTCCATAACGGCGTTCTCTTCCATTGTAATAATCAATGGCTTTCTGAAGCTCAGCCTTATCAAAATCCGGCCAAAGCACATCCGTGAAATAAAATTCGGTATAGGCAAGCTGCCAAAGCATAAAATTGGAAAGGCGCATCTCACCACTAGTCCGTATCATCAAATCCGGATCCGGTATACCACTGGTGTCCAGATATTTTTCAAATACGGTTTCGCTGATATCCTCTGCCTGCAATGACCCCGATTTCAGGTCTCCGGCCATTTTCCGAATACCACGAATCATCTCATCCCGGCTCCCGTAATTGAGTGCCACCTGAAAATGAAGTCCCGTATTATTCTTAGTCGCTTCTTCCAGCTCGCGAATACTCTCTTTCATATCCTCTGCCAACGGAGTAATATCACCAATCACCCGGACACACATATTATTTTTGGTACTCCGTTTGATACAGTCTTTCAGATACTGCCTGAGAAGCTTCATCAGTGCATTTACCTCGTCCTCCGGACGTTTCCAGTTCTCCGTGGAAAAGGCATACACCGTGAGATAATTAATCCCCAGATTGTAAGCATCTTCACAAATTTTTTCTACTGTCTTGCTCCCCGCCACATGACCGGCTTTTCTGGGGAGAAGACGCTTTTTTGCCCATCTGCCATTGCCATCCAGAATAATCGCCACATGGTTCGGGGCCTGTAATTGTGATCGGTCCATAATTTTCAAACTATCCTCCATTCAAATACAAAAAGGAAGGACAGACGGTACTCCTACAAAGGTAGGAACAGGCTGTCCTTTTGTGCGGCAACAATACCGCACCATCCTTCTATACAGTCATAACTTCGTTTGATTTTGCCTCAATTGCCTCATCGATTTTCTTTACATACTGATCAGTCAGTTTCTGAACCTTATCTTCAAGCTGTTTCTGCTCATCCTCAGAAATTTCATTGGATTTTGCTTCCTTCTTTACGGCATCATTGGCATCTCTACGAATATTTCGAATAGCCACCTTAGCTTCTTCGCCCTTTTTCTTAACATCCTTAACAAGTTCTTTACGGCGCTCTTCTGTCAGTTCCGGGAATACCAGACGAATCACCTTGCCATCATTGGCCGGTGTCAGTCCCAAATCCGATGCCAGAATTGCCTTCTCGATATCTTTAATCAAGCTGGCATCCCATGGCTGAATCTGAATCATACGTGCTTCCGGTACTGATACATTCGCTACGCCCTGAAGATTCGTCGGTGTTCCATAATAATCTACCTGAATACGGTCCAGAATTCTGGGGTTGGCACGCCCGGCACGGATTGCCGTGTACTCATTTTCCAAGTTGGTCAGAGATTTTTCCATTTTCTCCTCATATTGATTTAAATCCATTATAATATACCTCCATCAATCTACAGTGATGATGGTGCCCTGAATGGTGCCATCCACTGCTTTCATTATACTATTTTCTTCATTTAAGCCGAAGACTAACATCGGCATTTTGTTCTCCATACAGAGCACAGCTGCCGCCAAATCCATAACACCCAACTGCTGATTCACGACATCTTCCATTTTCATCGTATCATATTTCTTCGCATCCGGGTTGACTGCCGGGTCGGAATCATAGACACCATCAATTGATTTCGCCGCCAGAATAATATCAGCCTCAATCTCAACAGCCCGGAGCGCCGTCGCCGTATCTGTGGAAAAATACGGATGGCCCGTACCGCCGGCAAGGAACACCACCATCCCTTTGCCGAGATATTTGTTCACACGGTCTTTGGAAAACAGCTTGGTAAAGGAACCACATTCAAAGGGTGTGAGAACCTGGGTCATAAGACCTGTGGAGCGGCAAATCTCCGACATATAAATACAGTTCATTACCGTGGCCATCATACCAATCTGGTCTGCCTTGGTGCGGTCAATATTCTCGCTGGAACGCCCTCTCCAGAAATTGCCGCCACCAATGACGATAGCCACTTCCGTACCACCATCCACCAAAGCTTTGATCTGCTTTGCCACCGGTATGCAGGTCGCCTCGTCAAATCCGGTTCCCTTGTCACCGGCCAGAGCTTCCCCGCTTAATTTCAACAATACTCTTTTATATTTACTCATTTTCTTACAGGCCTCCTGTTTTACTCAAAGAAAGAATCCAAGTCCACATCGGCATAAGCCAGAGAACAATGTCCATCAATCACAGCACCGCTGTTAATCTGAATGGATTTAGCCTTGATGTCACCTTTCACAACAGCTGTGGAATCCACAATCACAGGGCCATTCACTTCAATATCCCCTTTGACTGCTCCTGCCACCAGTACAGATGTACAATTAACATTTCCGATTACTACCGTTCCCACATCAATCTTTACAATACCGCGGCTGTTGATATCACCTTCCAGTCTCGGAGTATTTACATAAATCTCAGAAGCAATGGTATTACCTGCCACTTTACCGGTAATAGTCAGCTTGCCCTGACATTCTACATCACCCTCAATAGTACCCTTGACAACGAGGGATGTATCAGACTTGATACCACCATTGATGGTCGTTCCTTTTGTAATGACGGTCACTTCCTGGTTGTCATCATCCACTTCATCGACAGGTGCTTCCTGTACCGGATTTACTGTATTTACTTCTTCTACCATTTCTTCTTTCATCTCTTCACTCACGATATTATCCTCCTCTACCTTCTCTTCTTCATTTTCAACTATAACCTCTGGCTCTTCTTCAACAATTTCTGCCGGAACTTCATCCTCTGCCGGTGCAGTCTCTGTTATAACCGGTTCAGGTGCCACCATCGCCTCTGCATCAAGATCAACAACATCAATGTCCTCCGGCTCTCCCGGCTCTTCCAGCACTTCTTCCACTTCATCTGCAGGAACATCCAGCAACAAATCATCCTGATATTGAATTGGTTCTTCTTTAACCTCATCCATCACCGCATCTTCTGCCGGACTTTCATTTGGGAAATCTGTTGTTAAATTTTCCAATTTGCCCGCCGATGCCTCCTTCTCATCCACCACACCCAGATTCTCATCCAATGATTCGGTGAGTTCACTGACTGACTGTGCGATGTCTTCTTTCAAATCCTTGAAAAAGCTCATTTTTCTTCCTCCTGATTTCCATTGTTGTGCTGGATCAGTGTCATCGACTCATCCGCCGCCAACAATTCATAATTTCGTGCTTTTAATTCTTTTATTATAGAGGGCAGTGCTTTCACCGTCATCGGTTTGTCTGCCACATCATACATAAGTACTACGGAAGTATCGTAAGCCTCCACTCCCTGTGTAATGCTGGACACCATCTGACTCTTGGTCACACCGGTGTTATTAATATCGGGGCTGATGACATTCCAGTCCAGATAGAGTAACTGTTTCTCATTTAACACATCTATAAAGGTCTGAATCGGCTCATCTGTACTTTGCGTACTGCTGCCACCAGGGAACCGGTAAAACTTCGGATATACACCAGTGACCTCATACAGATACTTATAAATCTGATCCAAATCTTTGGAAAAGGCCTCCTTAGACTCATAAATGATATCATAAATATGCGAATAAGAATGCATCCCCAGTGTGTGTCCTTCTTCCACAATCCTCTTATAGATTTTTTTTGCCTCAGCATCCTCTTTGCCAGTCACAAAAAAGGTAGCTTTTACATTTTGCTTCTTTAGTATATCTAAAATCTTTTCTGTCTGAACACCAGGCCCATCATCAAAAGTGAGATAAACCTTTTTTACCACTGGCTTTTCCGTCGCGACAGGCTCCGTTTTTTTTTCTCTGGCCTGCACAATATTCGATTCTTCCTCAGTTCTGGCACGTTCTTCCGAAAGCTTTTGTATCTCTCTCTCCAGTGAATTCACCTTAACCAGAAGAAATACAGACAGAATCATTGGCAATACCAACAGGGCAATCACGATTCCTACAATAATTCTTTTAATTCGTTTAACTCTCTTTTTTCGATAAGCAGCACTGGCTGCTCCTACTGTGTCCCCCGTCACTCTCTGCTGCCTCCTTGGTCATCCTCTGGTCTTAGTACATTATCCAATTTTTGTTCTTTCTTTTTTCTCTTGTATTCATACAATTTCCCATCTGCCACATTGATGCATTCTTCGAGTTCCATCTCTTCCTCTGCCCGCAAAATGTGGTATCCCACACTCGCCTTAATCAAATAAGGAAGACCGCTTTGCGTATTAAATTCTTCCAGATACCGGTTGAACTTATCTACAAATTCCTGAGCCATCTCTTCCGTATAGCCAACACCAATCACATTGTACTCATCGCCTCCCACACGGGCACATCCGTCTTCCGTCTGAGAAACGCTCTGCATAGCGTCACCAATGGTCTTTAAGGCTAAGTCGCCATTCATATGTCCAAAGCGGTCATTAACCACTTTCAGGTTGTCCATATCTATGGCAATAACTATGAAACTTTTCCTTTCCTTCCTCGCTTTATCATAATACTCCTGGGAAAGAGAATCAAAGCCACGACGGTTAAATAACCCGGTCAATGCATCATGTACATACAAATTATTCAATTCCTGAAGCAACCCCTGATTCTTCTGTTTGATGCGGATAGTCTCCAAAGCATTGCCCAGAATCGCCAACCAGTTATTGAATGTCTTGTTGGTTCCGTAGTTATCCTCATAGGAAATTGCCACATAACCAAAAGAGTACTGATTGTTGTGCAGTGGAAAGAAAAAGTAAATCATCGGCTTGTCTTCCGATACTTCCTCCGGCAACAGACGTCCTGTATCAAAACTATTACACTGACAGGATTTTTTATGGAACATACCTCCCACCACTTTGCTCTTCTTTGCAAATCCATTGCTGGAAGAGCGGTATTTGGGATATTTATCTCCACGCCCCTCACCCAGGCAGATAAAGAAGCTGTCAATATGGTCACTTTCCTCAATTCTCAGGTGCTTCTCAATGCCATCTACATGATCCAAATCCGACAAATCAATAAACATATACGTATTACTTTGGGTGGACTCCATAATGCTCTGGTACTCATTGACCTGACGTACCCGTTTGGCAAGCATGGATTGCATATTGAACGTCTGGCATCCACAGGAATTCCGCAGAATCACTTCTGCTTTCACATAATTACACTTTTCTACCTCTTCGCCTCTCCACATACTCTCTATAAGACGAATTGCCTTTTGCGCCATATCCTTCACCGGCACAGACACTGTCGTAATGGGCGGCAGTGTAATCGAAGCCTCCCATATGTTATCAAATCCCGATACTGCAATATCATCCGGCACTAAAAACCCTTTTTCAATCAACTCATTCATCAGGGAACTTGCCATATAATCGTTGGCACACACAATTGCCTCCGGTGGTTCATCCAGTTCCATCATAAAATAATTGGCAGCATCCTTTGCCTTTTTGCTCCAGAAGTCTCCCTCATACACCATTTTCTGGTCAAAAGGGATTCCCCTGTTGGCAAGAGCCCGCTTAAAGTCATCCAGTCGGCGAATCGAATCCGGGTGCTCCAAGGGCCCGGACATGAATCCAAGCTTCGTCTTGTGGTGCTCGTCCACAAAATGGTACACCAAATCTTCGATACAGTGACCATGGTCCACTAAGACG
>JALENH010000202.1 GCA_022767895.1 Eubacterium sp. | reverse complement strand
AAGCCAACCTAAATACGTTTCAAGGGATGATTGAAAGAGAAAACAGAGTTTTAGAACTTATCAGGAGTGAACTATACCCCATAGATGACAACAAAAACGCCCTATTAGCAAACATCCATAAGCTCCACACAACAGAGTTAGGAGTCGAGCGCATCCGACGAAATCTACAGCTTCAAAATGAAAATGTTGTACGAGAAAGTTTCTGGAATGTATACCGTCTGGGCTGTCTGGAGCATTATGTTCTGAACCAGTTAAGAACGGACGAGGCATTCGTACCGGAATTCAAGAGGCAGGGTTACGGTAAAATTCTGTTAGACTACTCCTTGGAGAAGGCGGCAGAGAACTTCGACAAACAATTTCCATACAAGGAAAAGTTGATACTTCCGGGTCAGCTTTTCTAGGCGGATAAAAACCACTTATGAAAGACAGAGTGCATAGGTGTTCAGGCTTTCCCGGTCCAGAATGGATTCTTCGTCGCCGAGGATGGAAAATCCGGTGAGATTTTGATAGAGCTCACCCAACACGAAATCGCCCTCTTCGTCAAGAAGGACAGGACGGAATTCGTGGAAGCGCGGAATCATCATGGAGTCGCGGGAAGGCCCCTGTGCCCTGTCGTAAAATGTTCTGGCAATTATCATGGACGATGTCAAAAAACAGAGTTCCAATACATAATCCATAGAAGAAAATGCGTCGGACAGGTCATGGAAAATTCGGAATCTGTTTTTGGTATCTCTCTCAATTTCCAATTCAACAGTGCCGTTGCTCTGAGAAAGAGTAATCGTTCCCCGGGGCGTATTGGTGAATGTTTTTGACTCTCCCTTTTGCAATTGTATGCAGGCAGGAGGCGTCATGTGGGGAAAACCCAAAAAACGTTTTTGGCTCTTCCCATCGATAAATTCCGGATATCTTATCGCATTTAAGATTTCTTCTGCTGTCTGAAAGCGGTCCTCTGCTTCAAAGGATGTTGCTTTTTCAATCAGGGATAACCATCGTGTATGCTCTGTCTTTTCCATGCAGGGGCATTGGTTCAGCATATTCCGGCATAGGATACCAAAACTGTAGAGGTCACTGCGGTTGTCGGCGGGAGCGGCCCGGAATTGTTCGGGAGCGGCGTAGCCAACGGTCCCCACAATATCGGTCTCGCTTTGTAAGCGGTCATTTTCCAGCCGGGCTATGGCAAAATCCGTGAGAATCAGTTTTCCACTGTCAGCCAGAATGAAATTATCTTCCTTGATATCACGGTGAACAATGTGTAAGCTATGAATATCCTTTAAAACATGTAGCAGCTGACACATAATATCAGCAAAATTTTTCTCATTTACAGCGAACCGGGATAACGAAGTCCCGGTTATGTATTCCTCGAATACGGTGGTATTCCCGTCGCAGATGATTTCTCTTATCGGAGGGATAGTTTCTATTTTGGAATCTTTCAAAACCCGATAGACTGCTTCCTGATCTCCGTGTATGATTCGGCGGATGTACAGATTTTGATCTAGAGAAGAGCGAACCAGAGAAACCCGGCTTGTATTGCTTATACCGAGCTCTTTTATTTCGTGATAGGTAGAATAAATAAATTCTTCTGCGTCAGTCATGGCCGTTCCTCCCTCAATCGTATTGTACATGAAATGGAATAAGGAAACAAGCCATGGATACATTTTCAAAAATTATTCTTTTAGTCCAAGACATTTTTTTCTGTTTGCAGTATAATAAAATAAGATTTGCTGTTCAGGAAATGAGGAATGATATGAAGAAAGTGACAAAAGAGATGACAAAACAATTGGCT
Source organism: Eubacterium sp. (assembly GCA_022767895.1). Lineage (GTDB taxonomy): Bacteria > Bacillota > Clostridia > Lachnospirales > Lachnospiraceae > Eubacterium_F. The sequence continues at coordinate 2,340 of JALENH010000202.1, read as the reverse complement.
TCAGCTTTGGAGTATGAAGAGTTTTATCAATCCAATAAGCACAATTTTAATGACATGACCTTATCGGAATATCTTCTGGCATTGATGGAGGAAAAAAGTCTTACCACGGCACAGGTTGTGAAAAATATCGGTATGGGAGATTATGTTTACAAATTAGTAAGTGGACGAAAGGATCATCCGTCGCGGGATATTTTGATTCGTCTGGCCTTTGGGATGGATATGAATCAGGAGGAAATTGCGAAACTGATGCGAATTACACATTTTCATGAACTGGATCCGAGAGACAAAAGAGATGCGGCAATCCTGTTTGCACTGCAAAAATCTTTTGATCTCGACCGCACCAATGAGATGCTGTATAATCTGCAGTTGAAAACATTGGATAAATAAAAACATTTTTTTATACGAAAGGAGAAAAAGATGGGACTGAATACGATTTTAAACAAACATGTTTGCGGGAATGGTGTTGACTTCTACTGCTTTTTGGTGGACTACGACCAGATGGCACTTCCGTGGCCGGATGGATATCAGAATCCGGAGGACCGCATTGCCGGTCAGGCACCGATTGGCGTAAATGACAATTATATGTTTTACTGTGTCAATGGGGAATATCGTCAGCTGATGTTTGGCCAGTGCGAGGAGGTTTACCGGCCGATTGATGACTCTGTTGCTTTCAACCGCATCATGGAGCCGGTGGCGATTCAGAATGAAAAAATGGAACAGAGCTATGAAAGCATCGCTATTCTGGTAAAGCTCCTGGAAAATATGACGCGGATGAAACATGGTGACCAGCCCTTTAGCAATGACCTGGTTATGCAGCAAAAAACATCCCTGACGGTTATGAGCCTGTTTGAACAGTTTTTTTCCAAGCTGGCAGCAAATGGCATCCGGTACACGGTAGAACAAATGGGCCAGGAACCTAATCCGGGAATCCATTTTCCTGTTAAGTTTTATATGACAAGAAATGGCCGTCCGGTGACGCTGGAAAGAATTTTAGATGATTTAATTGCATAACAAAAACGAAGGAGTCGTACCGAGTGTGCGGCTTCTTTTTTTTGCCCTTTTCTATATTGAAAAAAGTTGTTTCGCAGTGTAGAAAGTGGGGAGAAATGGTAATACTATAAAATGTCTGCCGGAGGGGGGCGAGAAGGACAATGACATTTGCGATAAGTTCAATTGGGAGGCATATCATGAAAGAGTTTTCAATTATTACGGGAGAGGAATTTGAAAGAAGAAAAGAAGATTTTTCACATTGCGATGAGTTGTTACACAGCCTCGGTTCCATCCGGTATTGCAAGGCGGAAGTATATCGGGACTGTATGATAGGGACCTTGAGAATTCCACGCAAAAGTGAGCAAAGGGAAAATCCGATTTGTCTTGGTTTTTATATGACAGAGGATTCCCTTCTTTTTATTGAAGAGACAGGCGATTTGAGGCGCTGGCTGGAGAATCGGTTGGACAAAATAGGAAGGTTGCAGACGCCGGACCAAATACTTTTACAGCTGATGGAATTGATGGTGGAGAATGACATTCTTTACCTGACTCATTTTGAAAAGGAAATAGAAAGGCTGGAAGAATCTCTTCTTCATCATATGCAGAAGGATTTTTTTGAGGTGCTCACCGGATATCGTAAAAAACTGTTGGAATTAAATGCTTACTATCAGCAGCTGATTGCGATTGGCGATGTCATACAGTCTCACGAAGGTCTTTCCCTGGTGGAGAGTGTAGAACCCTGGGCGCGGTATTCACTACGGATTGAGAGGCTCCAGAATCATGTGCATGTTTTGCGGGAGAATATACTGCAACTGCGGGAGTTGTTCCAATCCAGGCAGGATGCACAGCAGAATAAAATTATGTGTATTCTTACCGTGGTTACTACGCTGTTTCTGCCCCTTACTCTTCTGACCGGGTGGTATGGCATGAATTTTTCCTTTATGCCGGAACTGCACTGGCGCTACGGGTATCTGGCGGTTATGGTAGCTGCTGTTCTGATTGTATCGTTGGAGATTGTTTACATCAAAAGGAAGAAATTTTTCTGAGAATGTGTTATAATCAAATGCAAAATTAGTTTAGGAATGGAGGAAAGTGTGAAAAATAAGCTTGATAGCTTATTTTTCGCACGGCTATTTGTGCCGCAGGCGTCACAAAGTAGCTTTTATCGCAGACGAGAAATCGCATTTGCGATTTTCTCGTCGCGTGCTCGGCGACAAGCGCCTGCGGAATGGAGGAAACTATGAGTGACAAACGTTTTGCGCTGCTGATTGATTCCGATAATATATCAGCGCGTTATATTGACTGTATTCTGGATGAAATGACGCGGCATGGGGTTGCCACGTACCGTCG
>JALENH010000311.1 GCA_022767895.1 Eubacterium sp. | reverse complement strand
GACAAACTTTCCGGTATGTGCAAGACAGACCGTGAAAACTACGAGAAATATTGGGATGATATCAGTCCGTTTATTAAGTTCGGCTGTCTGAAGGATGAGAAGTTCAAGGAGAAAATCAAAGATTATGTCTTGTTCAAGGATTTGGATGACAAATACAGTACTCTGAAAGAATATCTGGAGACGATTCCGGAACCGGAAGTGGAAGCAGAGGTGGTTGAAGAAGGAGAGGAAGAGGATTCCCCGGCAGAAAATGAACCACCGAAGAAGACGGTTTATTATGTCACAGATTTGCAGCAGCAGAGTCAGTATGTGAAGATGTTCCGCGAGCAGGATATGAATGCGGTTGTTCTGCTTCACAATATTGACCAGCCGTTTGTATCTGCGTTGGAAGCGGGTGACGATAATGTAAAATTCCAGCGGATTGATGCGGATCTGACAGATGACTTCAAGGAAGAAGGAGACGAAAAACAGCTGAAAAAGGATACCGATACTCTGCAAAAACTTTTCCGCAAGGCCACCGGCAAAGAACAGTTGGAAGTTAAGGTGGAAATGCTGAAAAATGAGAATGTATCTTCCATGATTACGCTGTCCGAAGAAGCTCGCCGGATGCAGGATATGATGAAAATGTATGCGGCCAACGGCATGGCAGGTATGGATATGCCGGAGATGGGCCAGACCCTTGTTCTGAATGCCAACAATGAACTTGTGAAATATCTGTTGGCAAATAAAAAGGGTGAGCACACCGATTTGTTCTGCAAGCAGTTGTATGATTTGGCGTTAATCAGCCACCAGCCACTGCAGGCGGACAAGATGACAGAATTTGTTGCCAGAAGCAATGAGATTATGATGCTGTTGGCGAAGTAAAAAAACGGATATTTTCTCACAAGGGTATAAGGATACAGCGTCCCTATGCCCTTGTTGTGGGAAAAAGAGTATTTTTCGGGTAAGTTGTGCTTGACAAAGAAATTTGGAATGTGTATTATATATTTTGTCGGTTCACATACCGTATGCTTCGATAGCTCAGTCGGTAGAGCACTTCACTCGTAATGAAGGGGTCGAGGGTTCAAGTCCCTTTCGAAGCTGAATCAACAGAATCTGCAGAATCCATTGTGATTTTGCAGATTTTTTTATTTATTTTCCATTCACACACCACTTTCTCTCACTTTTATGATACAATGGAAAACAGGAATGAGATAGGGATAAAATTTATGAAAAAGGAGAGCAGAAATGAAACAGGAATATGTGATGGGCAATGGTGCCATTGCACTGGGTGCTTTGGCGGCAGGAGTAGGACTTGTATCCGGTTATCCGGGAACTCCATCTTCGGAAATTATTGAGACCGTTGCCGGACATCCCCACGAAAATGTACATATTGAGTGGTCTGTCAATGAAAAAGCAGCTTTGGAGGTGGCAGCCAGTGCCTCCTATGCCGGAGCGAGGACACTTGTGACAATGAAGCAGGTCGGGCTCAATGTAGCTTCTGATCCATTGATGTCCCTTGCTTATGTAGGGGTAAAAGGTGGTATGGTGATTGTGTCGGCGGATGATCCGGGACCGATTTCTTCCCAGACAGAACAGGACACAAGAAAGTTTGCAGAGTTTTGCCGGATACCGGTATTTGATCCCTCTTCTCCGGAGGAGGCCTATGAGATGATACAGGATGCTTTTGATTACTCCGAAAAATATCGCACGCCGGTACTGTTTCGCCCGACTACGCGAATTTGTCATGCCTATGCGGCTATTGAGGTAAAGGAACAGACAAAGGCCAGACCCTGGAGTGGTTTTGAGAAGGATTCGAAGCGCTGGGTGATTTTTCCCAGACTATCTTTTGCAAACCATGCCATGATTGAAAAGAGAAACCCGGAGATTGGAAAGGATTTTTCAGACAGTCGTTATAATTCCATAGAGCAGGAAGAGGGAAGCCGGGAAACAAAGGCCATTGTTACAGCGGGAATCAGCTATGCCTATGCGAAAGAATTTTGGAACAATCACAGAGAGATACGACTTTGCAAGATTGGGACTCCTCATCCTTTGCCGGAAAGCTTTATTCTGCGGGCACTGGAAGGAATAGAAGAAGTAATCTGTGTGGAAGAATTAAGTCCTTATCTGGAGACAGAACTTCTCAAAATAATCGGGAAATATCAATTACATATAAAAGTGTATGGCAAGTTGACCGGTCATATGCCCGCCAGCGGTGAGAACGATGCCAGCTCCGTGGCAGATGTGTTACAGGCCTTTTTCCATACGGAAGGAAAGGAAGAGCGACTGGAACTTTCTGATATGCCGGAACTTCCCATGCGTCCGCCGGTTCTTTGTGCCGGTTGTCCGCACCGGGCGTCCTTTTATGCAGTAAAAACAGCGATGAAAGGACAGAAGAGTTATTTCTGTGGTGATATCGGATGCTACACGCTGGGTAATGCCATGCCTCTTGATATGGTGGATACCTGTTTGTGTATGGGAGCAGGCATTACCATGGCACAGGGATTTCACTGGACAGATGAAGAGGGAAAATGTTTTGCTTTTGTAGGGGATTCTACTTTCTTTGCCTCGGGAATGACCGGAGTTGTTAACGCCGTTTATAATGAGGCAGATATGACCCTTTGTGTGTTAGACAATTCTACAACAGCCATGACGGGACATCAGCCCCATCCGGGTACGGGGCGGAACATGATGGGCCATGTGGTGGAAAAGGTGGATATTGAGCGTGTCCTAAGGGGCATGGGCGTTCAGAAAATCGTGATTGTGAATCCGCTGGAGCTAAATAAGGCGGTGGAGACTGTGAAGGAATGTGCCGAACTTCCTGGCGTGAAGGCAATTATTTTTCAATCACCCTGTGTTGCCATCACAAAACCGGAAGGTTATCTCACGGTCCATGAAAATTGTATTCAATGCAAGAAATGTATTCGGGAGATTGGCTGTCCGGCCCTGGTTCTTGAAGAGGGGAAAACAGCCATTGACCCGATGTTGTGTACCGGCTGTGGTTTGTGCAGCCAGATTTGTCCGGTAGATGCCATAGGAGGTGAGCGTCATGAATAAAGATATTTTGATTTGTGGTGTGGGAGGCCAGGGAACGGTTCTGGCATCCAAATTGCTTGCTTCTGCGGCAATGAAAGAAGGAAATCTAGTGCACTCCGCTGAGACCATTGGCATGGCACAGCGGGGAGGCTCTGTGACCAGTCATGTGAGAATTGGTGAAGAGGCCTGGTCTCCGATGATTCCGGAGGGACATGCGGATGTACTCCTTTCCTTTGAACCGGCGGAGGCGGTGAGAAATCTCCGTTATCTGAAGAAAGATGGACTGGTGATTGTCAATTCCGTTCCGGTTAAGCCGGTTACTGAGTCCTTGCAGGATTCCGGCTACGATGGGACAGAAATGATTTCCTATCTTCAGAAAAAATGCCACTGTATCGTCGTGGACGGTCAGAAACTTTGTGAACCCTTTGGCTCAACCAGATATTTCAATGTGGCAGTGCTTGGCGTGGCGGTGGGCACTGGGCGGCTTGGTTTATCGGAGGATACCTTGTTGTCTGAGATTACAGAACGAGTACCGGAGCGTTTTGTCGAAACCAACAAAGAAGCCTTTATGGCAGGATTCCGGATTGGAAACGAATATCGATAGGAGGTAATTATGCAGTTATCATCGTTACAGCTTAGTCAGGTGGATGCCCAAATCAAGCGTCTTACCGCGGCAGAAAATTATTATGGCAATGTATACCGGGAGCTGGGTATCACGGGAGTGGACAGCCAGGAGGCTTTTGAAGCACTTCCATTCTCCAGCAAAGAGGATTTGCGGAATGCGTATCCACTGGGGATTCAGGCGGTGCCGGATGAGGAAGTTGTCCGTATTCATTCCTCGTCGGGAACAACGGGGAAACCGGTTATTATTCCTTATACCGCAAAGGATGTGGATGACTGGGCAGTGATGTTTGCCCGTTGCTACGAGACGGCAGGTATTACGAAAAAGGACCGGATTCAGATTACACCAGGGTATGGTTTGTGGACAGCGGGAATTGGATTCCAGAATGGATGTGAAAAACTGGGGGCGATGGCGATTCCTATGGGGCCTGGAAATACCGACAAACAAATCCAGATGATGATGGATTTGAAATCCACCGTAATCACAGCCACTTCTTCCTATGCACTGTTGCTGGCCGAGGAAATTACGAAACGTGGTTTGAAAGATCAGATTTATCTGAAAAAGGGTGTTATCGGTTCCGAGAGATGGAGCGAAAAAATGCGTTGTTCCATCCGGGAAAAACTGGGAATTGAATTATATGACATTTATGGTCTGACGGAAATCTATGGACCGGGAATTGGCATCAACTGTTCCAAACAGAGCGGGATGCATTACTGGGACGATTACATTTATATAGAAATCATCGACCCGTCCACCGGCCGGCCGGTACCGGATGGCGAAGAAGGTGAAATTGTGATTACCACTCTGGTGAAAGAGGGAGCACCGCTGATTCGTTTCCGTACTCACGACATTTCCCGTATTATTCCAGGCGAATGTCCGTGTGGCAGCAAATATCCGAGACTGGATATGATTAAAGGACGCAGTGATGATATGTTCAAGGTACATGGTGTCAACATGTTCCCCAGCCAGGTGGAGGAACTTCTGGCTCTGGTGGACGGTGTGTCCAGCGAATACAACATTAACATTGCCCATGATGAAGAGAATAATCGCGATGTAATTCTTGTCACGGCAGAGGCGGAGGGCCGGGTAAATTTCGAACGGACGGCGCTCAAAATCCGCGAATTGTTCAAATCCAGAATCGGAGTTACTCCGAAAATTACCATTGTGCCGGTTGGTACTTTGCCACGGAGTGAAAAGAAAACAAAACGTGTGATTGATCACAGGGAACAGTAGGAAACAGATTGGAGGTTTCTATGGGAAGAAGTTCGTTTTCAGAGGATATGACAGAAGCCTGGAGGGTGATGAGCTCCCGACAGAAAGTGTTGATGGTGGCACAGAGTGTGCTGAGTATTGTTCTGATACTGGCGTTAGTATTTGATTTCACTATGGGGAAAAGCCGGGTCCTTTTCAACCGGATTGAGTTGGGGATTGTAATTGTATTGCTGCTTGTCAGTGCACTCCGCAGCTATCCGGAGCATAAAAAAACCATTATTCTTTACCTGATTTGCATGGTGGTTGCCGTGGTTTGTCTGGTGCTCAGTTTTGTTTTGTAAATTGGACGAAAGAACATTGTTGCATTTTCTTGACAAAAGACGTATAATACGCTACAATACATTGTGATTCAAAGTGTTTTTGAACGAACAAAAAAAGAATTTAGTAAAAGGAGAAATCGTATTATGTTAGAAAAAATGCAGGAACTTATCGCAGATCAGCTGAGCGTAGATGCAGACAGCATCACAGAAGCATCTTCCTTCAAAGATGATTTGGGAGCAGATTCTCTTGATCTCTATGAATTGATCATGGCTCTTGAAGAGGAGTATGATGTTGAGATTCCTACGGATGATTTGGAAAGCATCAACACAGTAGGCGACGTAATTAATTTCTTGAAGAGCAAAGGTGTAGAGTAAGAACAATTGCACATAAGCCTGGTAACAGGTCAACGTTGACACCAAGAAGGTATGGACCAATGTGCCTTGCTTGGTGTCAATATTTTAGGGCGTAGTACCAGAGCGTGCTGACACCGGAAAACAAAAGAATAAGAGAAAGGCTAGGATTAGAAAATGGGTAAAATTGCATTTATTTTCCCGGGACAGGGAGCACAGGCCGTGGGGATGGGACAGGATGTATATGACCATTCAGCGGTGGCAAAAGAGGTCTTTGATAAGGCCAGTGAAGCGGTGGAGCTGGATTTGAAAGCACTGTGTTTTGAAGAGAACAATGATATCAATATTACCGAGTTTACTCAGGTGTGTCTTCTGACTACCAGTGTGGCAATTATGGAAGAACTGAAGACAAGAGGTGTAAAGGCAGATGTCGCAGCGGGACTTAGCCTTGGTGAATATTGTGCTCTGGTGGCAGCAGGATCTATGAATTTTATAGATGCAGCGAAAGCTGTTCGCAAGCGCGGCATTTTTATGCAGGAGGAAGTTCCGGCAGGGGAAGGCGGTATGGCCGCAATTCTTGGTATGGATGCTGCAGAGATTGATAAAAACATCGAGGAATTTGACCAGGTGCAGGTTGCCAATTACAACTGTCCGGGGCAGATTGTCATTTCCGGTGAGACGGAGCAGGTAAAACAGGCGGCGGAGAAGTTGAAAGAAGCAGGAGCAAAAAGAGCGGTTCTTCTCAATGTCAGTGGACCATTTCATTCCAGCCTTCTTACCGGTGCCGGTGATAAACTGCAGAAGGTGTTGGACGATTTGACAATTGCCAAACCGCAGATTCCTTATGTGGCCAATGTGAATGCCTCCTATGTGACGGAGCAGGAAGAGATAGAGCCGTTGCTGGTAAAACAGGTGAGCAATTCTGTGCGTTGGCAGCAGTCGGTGGAAACAATGGTGGCAGATGGTGTTGATACCTTTATTGAGATTGGACCGGGAAGAACACTGGCTGGTTTCAATAAGAAGATTTCCAAAGCCATCGGTAAGGAACTGACAACTTATAATGTAGCTACGATGGAAGATATTGACAAGGTTGTGGAAGCATTGAAATAATGCTTCGTGAAAGAGAGGAAATATGTTATTACAAGATAAGATTGCTGTTGTGACCGGTGCCAGCCGGGGAATCGGAAGGGGTACAGCCCTTGCCCTCGCCAGAGAAGGAGCTATGGTTATTGTCAACTACAATGGCTCCAAAGAGCGTGCAGATGAAGTTGTTGCTGAGATTGAAGAAAAGGGAGGCAAGGCAGTTGCCATCCAGTGCAATGTCAGTGATTTTGAGCAGGCGAAAGAATTTTATGCCGGCATCATCAAGGAGTATGGCAGAATTGACATTCTTGTTAATAATGCCGGAATAACCAGAGACAATTTGATTATGAAAATGTCAGAAGAAGAATTTCAGGATGTGATTCAGACGAATCTTGCTGGTGTATTTAATGGAATTAAGTTTGTAACACGCCCTATGATGAAGCAACGGGCTGGCCGAATTATCAATATGGCGTCCGTTTCCGGTATTACCGGTAACATGGGACAGGCCAATTATTCTGCTTCCAAGGCGGGTGTCATTGGATTGACCAAGGCAACTGCCAAGGAATTGTCTTCCAGAGGAATTACCGTGAATGCGGTTGCTCCCGGATTTATTGCGACGGAGATGACGGACAAACTTTCTGATACCGTGAAGGAAGAAGCTTGCAAGTCCATCCCTTTGGGTGCATTTGGAACTGTAGAAGACGTGGCAGAAGCTGTTGTTTTCCTGGCTTCTGACCGTGCGAAATATATCACCGGACAAGTACTTTGTGTCGACGGCGGAATCGCCATGTAAACGTAACTAACGAGCGGTGCAAGAATTTATGCGAATTCCGCGCAGGCTTGCCTGCAAGCGGAAAAGAGCATAAATTCGTATAACGCGACTAGCGAATATCCCGATTTTGCGCCACGAAGTGGGGCGAAGTTGCGAAGCAACAAAATCGGGATAGGCACCGCGAGGAGAAAGAAGTGCAAGAATTTATGCGAATTCCGCGCAGGCTTGCCTGCAAGCGGAAAAGAGCATAAATTCGTATAACGCGACTAGCGAATATCCCGATTAAGCGCCACGAAGTGGCGTGGGGTTGCGAAGCAACAAAATCGGGATAGGCAAGGAATATGAATGGAGGAAAAAAATGAGTAGAAGAGTTGTTGTAACCGGTATGGGTGCCGTAACTCCAATCGGAAATAATGTCAATGATTTCTGGGAGAATGTAAAAAAAGGAACCGTAGGTATTGGACCAATTACGAAATTTGACACGACAGAATATAAGGCTCATTTAGGAGCAGAAGTAAAGGATTTTGACCCGACGGTTGCCATGGATAAAAAATCGGCACGCCGTATGGAGGATTTTGCCCAGTATGCAGTGGTAGCTGCTAAGGAAGCGTTGGATGACAGTGGCTTGGATATGGAGAAAGAAGATCCCTTTATGGTAGGATGTAGCGTGGGCTGTGGAATCGGAAGTCTCCAGTGTGTAGAGAAAAATTATGAGAAAATTTTAACAAAAGGACCGAACCGGGTAGCTCCGTTGATGATTCCGATGCTGATTTCCAATATGGCGGCCGGAAACATTTCGATTCAGTTTGGATTGAAGGGAAAGAACATCAATGTCGTAACCGCTTGTGCAACAGGAACTCATTGTATCGGTGAAGGTTTCCGTTCCATTCAGTATGGAGAAGCAGATGTTATGGTGTCTGGTGGTGCAGAAGGTGCCATTACGGAACTTGGTGTTGCCGGCTTTACCGGATTGAATGCGTTGAACACAACAGATGATCCTATGAGAGCTTCCATTCCGTTTGATGTAGACCGCGGTGGTTTTGTCATGGGTGAGGGCGCCGGTATCATTATTTTGGAAGAATTAGAACATGCCAAGGCACGTGGTGCTCATATCTATGCTGAGGTGGTAGGTTATGGCGCAACGAGTGATGCCCACCATCTGACGGCTCCGATTGATGATGGAAGCGGTGACGCAAAAGCCATCGAATTTGCCATCAAGGATGCAGGTATTAAGCCGGAAGACGTGGATTACATCAATGCCCACGGAACAAGTACTCATATGAATGATGCGTTCGAGACAAAGGCAATCAAACGAGCTCTTGGTGATGCTGCGTATCATTGCAAGGTGAACTCTACCAAATCTATGGTAGGACATCTTTTGGGAGCTGCCGGTGGTGTAGAAGCAATTACCTGTGTGAAATCTATTATGGAAAATTATGTTCATGCCAATGTAGGACTTGTGAACCAGGATCCGGAGTGCGATTTGGATTGCCCGAAAGAGGCAGTAGAGACGGAGGTAAATGTGGCACTGAGCAATTCCCTTGGCTTTGGTGGACACAACGCTGTACTCGTTTTCAAGAAATATGCTGAATAAATAGAGGGAGGAACGATATGTTATTAGATATCAATGATATCCAAAAAATTATTCCTCATCGCTATCCCTTCCTTCTTGTAGATTGTATCGAGGAAATGGAACCGGGAGTAAAAGCGGTCGGATATAAAAATGTAACGATGAATGAGCCATTTTTCCAGGGGCATTTTCCGGAACAGCCGGTGATGCCCGGGGTGCTGATTATTGAGGCACTGGCGCAGGTTGGAGCAGTAGCTGTCCTGAGTCTGGAAGAAAATAAAGGAAAACTTGCTTTCTTTGGTGGTATAAAAAATGCAAAATTCCGGAAGCAAGTTATCCCCGGAGATCGGTTGAGACTGGAAACGGAAATTATTAAATGCAAAGGACCAATGGGAGTCGGCAAAGCCATCGCCACCGTCGATGGCAAACTTGCCGCAGAAGCCGAAATAAGCTTCATGTGCACGCCAGCTCCAAGCAATGCATAAATCAAAAGAACGCCAGCCGAGAGCTTGCTCGCGGGAAGGCGTTCTTTTTGATTTATATAGTGCGACAGCACGTGACCGAGTGGCCTATGGCCACGAGGTGCATTGCTTGGAGCGAAGCGAAGAAGCGACAGCACGTGACCGAGTGGCCTATGGCCACGAGGTAGCCCTTTCGACTCGTATAAATCTTGACACTCCCTTTTTCCCAATGGTACAATAGGACAAAATACTCAAAAATAGAGAACGAAAATGGAGGTACAAAATGAAGATAGGAATCATAGAAAAAAGCCCTATTTCATGTAATCTAATATACCTCCATAAATATCCATAAAGATATATAAAATATAGGGCTGGTGAAATTTGCAATTAAGATGAAACTCTATGAAAATTTATGTAATCCCATGTCGTTTTGGTACATGGATGGTACATGAAAATGGAGATGTGTTTGTTTTATATTTGAGCCTTAATACCGAAAGAATATATAGTTTTTGTTGAGTCAGTAAATAATTATAATGCAGTAGCATATAATAAAATAATATTTTGGAAGGAAAGTAGTATTTTTTTCTGAAAATATTGCAAAATAATAAATATGTGTGATATAATTAATTTGCCGAAAGGAGTTTATCCTTTCCCATCATTTGATGGACACCCATATTAAGGAGCGATATGGCGGTGCTCTGGCATCGAAAACAACTATCACTAACGGAAGTACCCGACAGACATCTTAGTGGGTGGCTGTATATACCGAGTAAGTGTAAGGCTTACAATGTTGGGATAGCAACATAATAACCAGATTGTTTAGATTTCAGTGGCCGTGAAGAGATTCACGGTCATTATGTTTATAAGGAGAAATATGATTTCAAAAGAGAAATACGAATTGGTTAAGAAAGCAATTCAAGTACATAACAAATTAAAAGGAAGAACATATTTGATCTTATATAAAACAAATGCGAAGCAAACTTCTAAATTTATGGA
>JALENH010000172.1 GCA_022767895.1 Eubacterium sp. | reverse complement strand
TTATATTTTGCTTCTTATATTGTGCTGGAGTCTGAGACTCCGGAAATTCAGGTGAAGCAGGTGCTTTCTGAGCAGGAATACCAGAAGGCGAGAGAGGATTTTGGTGATGCGTTCCGTGTAGGTATGGGCGCAGAGTCCATTCAGGAACTTTTGCAGAGAATTGATTTGGAAGAGGAATCTCAGATACTGAAAAAGGAACTGCAGGATTCTACCGGGCAGAAACGTGCCCGTATCATCAAGAGACTGGAAGTGGTAGAGGCGTTCCGTGAGTCCGGTAATCATCCGGATTGGATGATCATGACGGTAATCCCCGTGATTCCGCCGGATCTTCGTCCTATGGTACAGTTGGATGGTGGACGTTTTGCGACTTCTGACCTGAATGATTTGTACCGCCGTATTATCAACCGTAACAACCGTCTGAAAAGACTTTTGGAGCTGGGTGCTCCCGATATTATTGTTCGCAATGAGAAACGTATGCTGCAGGAGGCTGTGGATGCGCTCATCGATAATGGACGCCGTGGCCGCCCGGTAACCGGACCTGGTAACCGTGCCCTGAAATCCCTGTCGGATATGTTGAAAGGTAAACAGGGACGTTTCCGTCAGAACCTGCTTGGTAAACGTGTCGACTATTCGGGACGTTCCGTAATCGTAGTGGGACCGGAATTGAAGATTTACCAGTGTGGTCTGCCAAAGGAAATGGCGATCGAGCTGTTTAAACCGTTTGTTATGAAAGAACTGGTGGCCAATGGAACAGCACACAATATAAAAAATGCCAAGAAAATGGTAGAAAAACTGGAGCCTGCCGTATGGGATATTCTGGAAGAGGTTATTCGTGAGCATCCGGTTATGCTGAACCGTGCTCCTACCCTTCACCGTCTTGGTATCCAGGCGTTTGAGCCGATTCTGGTAGAAGGTAAGGCGATTAAACTTCATCCGTTGGTATGTACAGCGTTCAACGCCGATTTCGACGGTGACCAGATGGCTGTGCATCTGCCGTTGTCGGTAGAAGCTCAGGCAGAGTGTCGTTTCCTGCTTCTGTCGCCAAACAACCTGTTGAAACCATCCGATGGTGGTGCGGTAGCAGTACCGTCTCAGGATATGGTTCTTGGTATTTACTATCTGACTCAGGAAAGAACCGAGGAGCAGGGTGCCAAGGGTACCGGCAGGTTTTTCAAGGATATGAATGAGGCAATTATTGCCTATGAAAACCATGAAATTACTCTTCATGCTAAAATCAAAATCCGCCGCTTTGGCGAGAATGCGGAAGGAGTAACAGAGTCCCGCATTATTGAGTCCACTTTGGGACGGTTTATTTTCAATGAGATTATCAGTCAGGACCTTGGCTTTGTAGATCGTAGCGATCCGGATAATTTCTTGAAACTGGAAGTGGATTTCCACGTAGGAAAGAAACAGCTGAAGCAGATTCTGGAGAAATGTATTAATAACGAAGGTGCAACAAAGACGGCAGAGACGTTGGATGCGATTAAGGCGTTGGGATACAAATACTCCACAAAGGCGGCTATGACGGTATCCATTTCGGATATGGAAGTGCCGGCATCCAAGAAAGAACTTTTGAAGCAGGCGGAAGATACGGTTGAAGTTATTTCCCAGAAATACCGCCGTGGTCTGTTGACGGAGGAAGAACGTTACAAATCTGTTGTGGAGACGTGGAAAGAGGCCGATGACCAGATTACTCATGATCTGTTAAGTGGTCTTGATGAATTGAATAATATTTATATGATGGCGGATTCCGGTGCCCGTGGTTCGGATAAGCAGATTAAACAGCTTGCCGGTATGCGTGGACTGATGGCAGATACATCGGGACGTACGATCGAGTTGCCGATTAAGTCGAACTTCCGTGAGGGTCTGGATGTACTGGAGTACTTCATTTCTGCCCATGGTGCCCGTAAAGGTCTGTCCGATACCGCTTTGCGTACAGCCGATTCCGGATATTTGACAAGACGTCTTGTAGATGTTTCTCAGGAATTGATTATCCGAGAGACGGATTGTTGCGAGAACCGCAAGGGTGACGAAATACCGGGTATGTGGATTAGTGCCTTTATGGATGGAAAAGAGGTTATTGAGACACTGGAAGAAAGAATTACCGGGCGTTATTCCTGTGAGACAATTCTGGATGACAACGGGGATGTGATTGTGAAAGCAAATCACATGATTACGCCGAAACGTGCTGCCCGCATTGTCAATACAAAAGCAATTATTGATGCCGGTGATAAGGCACAGGTGAAGATTCGTACGATTCTGACCTGTAAGTCCCACATTGGTATCTGTGCAAAATGTTATGGTTCCAACATGGCAACGAAAGAGCCTGTACAGGTTGGTGAAGCAGTTGGTATTATTGCGGCACAGTCTATTGGTGAGCCTGGTACACAGCTGACCATGCGTACTTTCCATACAGGTGGTGTGGCCGGTGATGATATTACACAGGGTCTTCCTCGTGTCGAGGAGCTTTTTGAGGCAAGAAAGCCAAA
>JALENH010000136.1 GCA_022767895.1 Eubacterium sp. | reverse complement strand
TGAAAAAAAATATTGCTTCCTATAAATGGCCAAAAATACTTGACTTTACGAAGGAATTGCCTAAAACTATAAGTGGTAAGATTCGTAGAAAGGAAATCAAGGAAAATGACTGGAATGAAGATGAAAACAACGAATAGTCGTCTTGTCATCACAGGAATGGGAGCAGTAACCCCCATTGGAATTGGTGTGGAGAATTACTGGAACAATCTGGTGGCGGGCAAATGCGGCGTGGAAAAAATCACTCGTTTTGACACGGCGGACCTTCCGGTGAAAATCGCTGCGGAGGTGAAGGATTTTGAGACAGAGAAATTCATGCCGAAGAAACTCACCAGAGAGATGGATGTCTATATGCAGTATGGCTATGCTGCTGCCATGGAGGCCATTGAACAGGCGGGAGAGCCGGCTGCGTCTCCGGAGCGCATGGGAATTGTGGTGGGAACAGCCTTAGGCGGGATTTCTCCCATTGCGGAAACCCAGGATGGAATCAGCAAAGGAGAGCACAAGAAGGTGAGTCCCCGTTTTGTGCCGAAAATTATTGGAAACGAAGCGGCTGCCCAGGTGGCCATCGCCAAGGGATACCGCGGACCGAGCCTGACCGTAAGCACGGCTTGCTCATCAGGAGGCGACGCCATCAGCACAGCCTGTATGCTTCTCATGTCTGGTCAGGCAGATGCCGTGCTTGCCATGGGAACAGAATCTGCTTTGTCACCACTTTTTATACTGGGCCTTACTTCTGCCCATGCGTTGTCCACCAACAACGATAACCCACAGGGGGCCAGCCGTCCTTTTGACAAGGACCGCGATGGCTTCGTCATTGGGGAAGGCGGTGGTGCGCTGGTGATTGAGACGGAGGAAAATGCGAAAAAGCGTGGTGCCACCATTTTGGCAGAACTGGCAGGATTTTCCAATTGCACGGATGGGTATCATGTCACAAGTCCCCATCCGGAGGGAATCGGTGCTCTGTTCTGTATGGAAAAGGCCATTGAGCATGCCGGTCTGTCAGCTTCGGATGTGGATTACATAAATACCCACGGTACTTCTACCGGCGTTGGTGATCCCATTGAGACTCAGGCCATTGCGGAGCTTTTTGGGGAACATGCAAAAGAAATGGCAGTGACTTCCACCAAGGGTGCTACCGGACATATGATGGGTGCCGGAGGAATTACAGAGGCCATTACCTGCATCCAGTGTATCCGCACCGGTGTTGTACCGCCGACGTTGAATCTCGAGGAACCGGATGAAAAATGCGCACCGCTGAATTATGTTCCGGGCAATGCAATCGAGAAAAAAGTCAAGGTTGCCATGAGCAATTCCTTCGGCTTTGGAGGACAGAATTCCAGCGTGATTTTCAAAGAATTCGAATAAAAAAACAAAATTTGGTCAATCCTATGAGAAAGCCATATATTTACGGCTTTGGAAAGGATTGATCATTTTGTTAAAAATAAAATTTAAAATAATTGCATGGTTGGCGATGGTGCTATGGCTTGTGGTGCTGATGCAGACTGTTGTTACCCGCTTATATGTATCGCAGACCGCTTTTCAGCAAGCATTTGCGAGAAATCAGATTGCTGTGGTGGAGGATACGGATGCCGCAAGGGATTTGCGAAATGAAAAAAACGGCAACGTGATTCATGAGGGCTTTATTCGCGGCAGACTCAGCACTGACAGGCAGCAGGAAGTGGCTCGGGATATCTTCCGGGAATTTGGCGGCGAGGAAGTGATGAGCAGTAAGGGGCAGGGAGAGAATAATTATTACGTAGCTTATGGCTACACACGGGGGCTGACATCAGTAAAAAAGGTAAATGGGAAACAAATTAACCTGACGGTGACCATGTCTTATGATGAACAGGAAGATGGTACAAGAGTTGTGGTGGGTGCCCCGCTTGTTAATTCGGATTTTTAGTAACTATCATCATTTCCCACTGACGGGCATACAATAAAAGAAAAAGGCGTGTGCGTATGCTGAATAAACTTTGGGGATTCATGATCCTTATAGGTATTTTGTTCGCTACCGCCACCGGCAAGATTGGCGACGTGGGGACGGCAGCACTGGATTCTTCCAAAGAAGCTGTGACATTGTGCATAACGATGCTTGGCATTATGTCCATGTGGACAGGACTTATGAATATTGCGAAAAAAGCAGGAATCATCGATGCGCTGACAAGGGCGCTGCGGCCGGTTCTTGCTTTTTTATTTCCCGGTGTTCCTAGGGATCACAAAGCCAATGAATATATGGCAGCCAATATCATCAGCAATGTGCTGGGGCTTGGCTGGGCAGCGACTCCGGTGGGATTAAAGGCGATGGAGGAACTAAAAAAATTGAATCACGGCAGTCATATTGCCAGCACCGATATGTGTACTTTCCTGATTATCAATATTTCTTCCCTGCAGCTGATCCCGGTAAATATTATTGCATATCGGAGCCAGTATGGCTCCGTGTCACCCACTTCCATTATCGGAATGGGGCTGATTGCCACGATTATTTCAACGGCGGCAGGGGTGCTTTTTTCTGTGGTGGCGCGGAAACTAGGTGGCAGAAAGGGGGATAGAAAATGAATGTTATGTACTATATTTCGGACTGCATGATACCTTTTGTCATTCTCTACCTGGTGGGCTATGGCATGTGTAAAAAGGTAAATATTTTCGATGAGTTTATCGATGGAGCAGAGGATGGGTTCCGCACGGTGTACAAAATTATGCCGACTTTAATTGGACTTATGGTAGGGGTGGGAGTCTTGCGGCAGTCCGGCTTCATGGAGTGGCTGGCGGGAATCCTGGCGCCCCTTGTGGATTTTCTTCATTTCCCGGGAGAACTTCTGCCTCTCTTCATCGTCAAAATGTTCTCTTCTTCGGCGGCAACGGGCCTGCTTCTGGATGTGTACAAAACCTATGGTGCAGATTCCTACCTGGGAACGCTGGCATCGGTGCTGATGAGCTGTTCCGAGACGATTTTCTATACAATGAGCGTTTATTTTATGACGGCGAAGGTGACGAAGACGCGATACACACTGACAGGGGCGTTAATTGCTACCCTTGCGGGAGCAGCTGCTTCCGTCATTCTGGTGGGGTTGGGATAAAATGAGAATTTGAGGTTGACATCCCTCTGTCCTAATTGTATACTTTAACAGAAATATAAGTTTACAATTAAAAAACGGAGGATGTAGCATGAACGAGAAAAAAATATTTGACTTAAAGAGTATGGTGCTTATGGCACTTTTTGCGGCACTGACCTGTGTGCTGGCACCCTTATCAATCCCT
>JALENH010000126.1 GCA_022767895.1 Eubacterium sp. | reverse complement strand
TATTATATAATATTCCTTGCGTGATTGATAAAGCGCCATTAGCTCAGTTGGTAGAGCACCTGACTCTTAATCAGGGTGTCTGGGGTTCGAGCCCCCAATGGCGTACTCCCGAGTCCTTGTTTGGCAGACCTGCAACTGCTGGGTGAGGGCTTTTTTTTGCCCTTTTTTATAATTCCATTGCCTGCTCCAAAGACTGGCGTTCCTCTTCTGATAAAGTCATAAAAACTTCTCCTGCCTTTACTTCCTTGATGTAAATGTAGCATCCCTCTTTGTTACTGTGCATGGAATTCATTATAAATCCATCATTTTCCTTTGTCAGCAGAGTCATAACAAAGCTCAATGTTCCACCCACTTCTTTAAAAGCATCATATTTCACAATACCTACTTTTTGGTAAGTCTTTAATAGATTATTATCAATTCCTTCCAGATGTATATCAATATCTTTGATTTTCTCATTGATATAGTCCATATTCTCAAATTTTTTCTGAAAGGCATCTTCTAAGCTCTTACCGTCTGCGTCTTGCATAAATTCGTCATATCTTTTTCTTAAAGAACTGTTTTTTCCAATCAGTACCAAACATAAAATTAACAGAATCAAAATGGCAGCAAGTGCCCCCAGCAATACAACATCTGTGCTCAATCCATAATCACTAAAATGAAACATTCCTTTTCCTCCTTACGAACATATGTTCCTTTATTTAAAGTACGCTACAATTTTTTCAAGGTCGTCCTGGGAATAGTATTCAATTTCAATTTTTCCCTTATTTTCAGACTTCCGATTAATTTTTACTTTTGTTCCAATTTTCTGTTTCAATTGTTCTTCCATATCTTTATATACGAAATCATTCTTCAACTCTTTCTTCGGTGCCTTCTTAACAGGCTGATTGATATTCTTTACGAGTTTTTCTGTATCGCGTACACTGAGATGTTCCTTTGCAATCTTTTCTGCAACAGACACTTGCTTTTCCGGATCTTCCAAAGCAAGTAAAGCTCTTGCGTGACCACTGGAAATCGTTTCTTGAATCAAAAAATCCAGTACCCGTTCATTCAATTTAAGAAGGCGGAGTGAATTGGTGATTGCAGACCGGCTCTTGGATACTCGTTCTGCCACCTCTTCCTGCTTCAGATTGTATTCTTTAATTAAATTCTGATAAGCTTTTGCTTCCTCCACCGGATTCAAATCCTCACGCTGAATATTTTCAATCAGCGCAACCTCCATAATTTCCTGAGGGGAATAATCTTTTATGACAACCGGTACTTCCTTCAATCCTGCCATTTTGGCAGCACGCCATCTACGCTCACCAGCAATTATTTCATAGTAATCCTTTTGCTTGGCAACAACTAGTGGCTGAACAATTCCATGCTGCTTAATAGAATCACTCAGTTCCTTTAGTGCTTCTTCATTAAAGAATTTACGAGGCTGTTTCTTATTTGGCTCCACCTCATTTATTTTTAAAATCGTCTCACCTGTTTTGGATACATTGGATACCTTTTCCTTTGCCGCTTTGCTCGTCGCTTTCGGTGGAATCATGGAATCCAATCCTTTTCCAAGACCTGTTCTCTTTACTGCCATAATTACTTTTTACTCCTTTCAATTACTTCCTCTGCCAACGCCATATAAGCTTTTGCTCCTGTCGAACGACTATCATACTGGGTAATCGGCAGACCATGGCTGGGTGCCTCTGCAAGACGGACACCTCTCGGAATAATTGTATCATAAATTGTCTGGTTCAAATTATTTCTTACATTTTCAATGACCTGCATGGACAAATTCGTTCTTCCATCATACATGGTAAAAACAACACCATTAATGCACAATCTCTGATTCAGACGATCCTTCACCAGATTAATTGTATAAATCAGCTGGCTCAAACCTTCTAATGCGTAATATTCACACTGAATCGGCACAAGAACCGAATCTGCTGTAGTCATGGAATTGATCGTCAAAGTATTCAAAGAAGGTGGACAATCAATCAGAATAAAATCATAACGATCTTCTACTTCAGAAATAAGATTACTTAAAATGTAATTTCTGTCTTCCATATCCATCGTCTCGATTTCTATACCGGCAAGATTGACATTTGCAGCCAGTACATCCAAATTTTCAAAGACGTTCTTCTGCACACACTCATCAAATGTGTTATCGCCAATCATGAGCTGATATACCGTTGTTTCCAGCTCATCTTTATCAATACCCAATCCACTGGATGTATTCCCCTGTGGATCCATATCAATAACTAATACTTTTTTTCCCTTTTCTGCCAGGGCTGCTGATAAATTAATTGTTGTCGTTGTTTTACCAACTCCACCCTTCTGATTTGCAATTGCCATTATTTCACTCATAATTTGCATTTCTCCATTCTTTCCATCTTGTTAAAAACTCTGGGTACTATTATAGCATCTCATCTTCTATTTGGCTATAGTTTTTTCATGTTTCACGTGAAACATTTATTACTATTCACAGTTGATATAAAATCACAGACAGACTTATCATGCTTGCATGTAAGAGGAAGTCTGTGATTTTATATCAAAACTGCGAAGCAGGAACTCCATCCACATAAGCAGTCTTAGCTCCTCAAGGAGCGGGATTGGAGCCTCAAAGAGGCGACGAGTGCGCATGTGGATGGAAAGCTGTGAAATGTTTCACGTGAAACATTTCACAAAGGTTTCTTTTTCGGTCTCCCTTCTTTTCTGGGATACTTTTCATTGGTTTCACAGCAATTTTTAATATAAAGAAGATATCTTTTTTCTCCCTCTCTTAATTCAAATTGTTCCAAATGGTCAAATTCTGCTGTCAATTCCTTGAATGCATTCGAAGATTGACTCACCTCTTCTTCCTGCTTTTTTCCTTTGTAAGATACAAAGTATCCGTCTTTTTTCACGAATGGAATACAATATTCCATCAATACCGGAAGTTCAGCCACTGCGCGGGACACAACAAAGTCAAACTGATTACGAAATTCTTCATTTCTTCCATATACCTCTGCTCTTCCATGCACTGCTGTTACATTTTCCAATTGTAACTG
>JALENH010000124.1 GCA_022767895.1 Eubacterium sp. | reverse complement strand
AAGCCAACTTATCTCTCGTAGCCTAGCCTTATATGCGATTTCTGTCCGTCGGACCAGAGATTTGCTTACAGCTTCCTTCAGATTCCACCTCACGATGGACACCCTTGCTATTCAGCTATACATTTCCCACTACCTGGGCATGTTCGGGACTTACACCCGTTAGAGTGCGCCCATGGCGCGCAAACTAAGAAAGGAACGTAAAAATATCACGTTCCTTTCGATTTTGTATCAAGGCTCTTTCAAATTTTATTTTGACTACTACACCAATTTTTGAAATTTACTACACCATTTACTACACCATTTTTATGAAAATTATGTCAATTTTTTGTAAAATGTAAAAATAATAAATTTCATTGAAAAATCGGCGTTTTTACCGTATTTGTGTCACATCGTACGGCGTGCTTTGATAAACATAATAATTCAACCAGTTACTATAGAACAACTGTCCAGCGGAACGCCATCGGACAATCGGTTTGTTCTCCGGATTATCTTCCGGAAAATAATTCACCGGAATATTGGGGTTCATTCCTTTTTCCAAATCCCTGAAATATTCCTTCGCCAGGGTATCCGAATCATATTCCAGATGTCCGGTCATAAAGAACTGCCGGCTGTCCTTTCTCTTCACAATAGTCACGCCCGCCTCCTCAGACACAGCCAATACTTCCAGTTCCGAAATCTTTTCAATATCCTCCTGTCTCACCGTCATAGCTCTGGACTGCGGACAGTAAAAAATATCGTCAAATCCCCGGAACAAAGGTGAACTTCTCTTCAAAACACGATGTTCATATACACCGGACAACTTCTCCGGCCGGTCAATCCGGTTAATTCCATAATGATAATATAAACCGGCAAAAGCTCCCCAACACATATAGAGGGTACAGTGTACGTGGGTTTTCGACCATTCCATAATCTGACACACTTCATCCCAGTAACTCACATCTTCAAAATCCGTATAATCAAGGGGTGCCCCCGTAATAATCATGCCATCAAAATATCGGTCTTTAATGTCGTCAAACACCCGGTAAAAGGTTTCGAGATGACTGGCTGCCACGTGGGTCGGCTGATAGCTGCTGGTCTGCATAAATTCCACATCCACCTGTAACGGGGTATTGGACAGTTTGCGAAGCAGCTGGGTCTCCGTCTCAATTTTGGTCGGCATGAGATTCAGTATCAACACATGCAACGGACGAATATCCTGATGCATGGCACGATACTCCGTCATAACAAATATATTTTCACTTTCCAGAATCTTCTGTGCAGGTAATGAATCCTGAATCTTGATTGGCACAATAACCACTCCTAACTACTTGTTTTCGTATTTGCCATTGTAACACAAGGTTATCCTGATTGCAAGGCTTAGACTAGTCTCTCATGCACCCCGACATAATACACACGCCAGCGGCTCCCTGACGAATCACATCTTCTTCGTTGTCCTCTGTAATTCCCCCAATTCCATAAACAGGAAACGGGGATTGTTCACAGAGGTCATGAAGGAAGGAAAGACCTCTTGGCGGCAAACCTTTTTTACAGTCTGTCACAAATATATGTCCGGCGGTGACATAATCTGCCCCCCGTGCCACCGCTTCCTGTAGCTGGCTTACCGAATGAACCGATGTCCCGATTTCCTGAAAGAAATTTTTCATCTCCTTTTGTTTCTCCACCGGTAATTTCCCCCACAAAGATAACGGAAGATGAAGATAGGGATGGCACAGTTTCTCTGCCACATGGACAAAAGAATGTAAAATACATTTTTTTCCATAATGCTCCGTTATGGCAAGTACTTCTGATGCCAGTGCTTCATATTCTGCTTCGGTCAGGTCCTTCTCCCGGAGAAGGATGGCCTGATACTTCTCTCCTTTTGCCAGCATCTCCACTCTTGCCAGAAAATCCCCCTGACAGAGTTGGCGGCTGGTCACGGCTATCCTATACATAGATATAATCACTCATGACAGGCTGCAAGCCACACTCCAGAATGGCGTCATAAACTTCCTGTACATTTCTTGTATCATCGATTTCAAACTGCTCATCTCCCTGCTCTTCCCCACTTCTTCCACCGATTCCCACATCCACACCGGCAGAAATTTTTGTGGCGCAAATCTGAATCAGATTATCCCTTACCCGCTTGCACTCACGAGTCGAAATCGTAATAGAGGCAAAAGGCAGAAGCAGACGATAGGCACAAACCACTTGCAACAACTGTGCCTCGTGGACATCCATTGGATTAATCCTGTCATTGTTGATTATCGGGCGCAGACGAGGACAGGAAAATGCAATCTCTGCCTGGGGATATTTGCGCTGAAGCAAATAGGCATGAACACCGGTGGCAAAAGCATCTTTCCGGAAATCATCCAGACCTAAAAGAGCAGCAAATCCCACTCCTCTCATGCCACCTTTCAAAGCTCTCTCCTGTGCATTAATCCGATATGGAAAAATACGTTTTTTCCCTGCCAAATGTAGCGTTTCGTATTTGTCAGAATTGTAGGTCTCCTGAAAAACGGTGACATAATCCGCACCACATTCATGCCAGTAAGCATAGTTTTCGGAGTTGGTGGGATACACTTCCAGCCCAATTACCTTGAAATATTTTCTGGCAATCCGGCAGGCCTCCCCGATGTATTTCACATCCGACATTTTCTCACTTTCTCCTGTGAGAATGAGAATTTCCTGCAATCCGGACTCAGCAATCACCTTCATTTCCCGCTCGATTCCCTCGGCATCCAGTTTGGCACGGCGGATTTTATTATGGCAATTGAAACCACAATAAATGCAGTAATTTTCACAATAATTGGCAATGTAAAGAGGGGTAAACATCATGATGGAATTGCCAAAATGTTTCCTTGTTTCCTTCTGTGCCATCTGTGCCATTTCTTCCAGAAGAGGCAGGGCAGCCGGTGACAAAAGGGCAGCAAAATCCTCCGGCGTACGATTGTCTTTGTAAATGGCTCGGCGGACATCCGCCTCGGTATACTTGTTATAGTCATAGGCTTCCATCGCTTCCACGACGGTTTTGTCGATATCCGAATCCAATACTTCCATCCCCTCCAGATAGGTCATATGGTCGATCCGGTTCTCTTTCATATCTTCCAGAATTGTTTCACTTAAAATGCTTTCATTTACGTTATCCATGTCGTTCTTCCTTTCAATAACTTCCGTCCTGAATATAGCCTGTTAGCGGTGAGGATGCACTACCCCCACGCTCCAGAACACGTCCTGTACCGGCAAGATATGCTTTGCGGCCTGCCTCAATGGCCAGTTTGAACGCCTCTGCCATGGCCGGAATATCTCCTGCTGTGGCAATTCCGGTATTAGCCATAATCGCTGCCGCTCCCATCTCCATCGCAGCACAGGCTTCCGAAGGCTTTCCGATACCGGCATCCACAATGATAGGAAGATCAATCTCATCAATGAGAATCTGGATAAACTCTTTCGTGCAAAGGCCCTTATTGGAACCAATCGGCGCTGCCAGTGGCATAATCGATGCAGCTCCGGCATTTTTCAAATCACGCGCCACATTAAGGTCCGGATACATATATGGCATTACAACAAATCCCTCTTTCGCAAGAATTTCTGTTGCCTTAATCGTTTCCTGGTTATCCGGGAGCAAATATTTGGTATCCCGCATAATCTCAATTTTCACAAAATCACCACAGCCTACTTCTCTTGACAAACGGGCAATCCGGACAGCTTCCTCCGCATTTCTTGCACCGGATGTATTCGGAAGCAGTGTCACTCCCTCCGGAATATAATCCAGTATATTGGCACGGCCATCCTGATTGGCGCGGCGCAGTGCCAATGTAATAATCTGTGCACCTGCATTTTCTACCGAAGCCTTAATCAAATCCAGGGAATATTTCCCGGACCCCAGTATGAAACGAGATTCAAATTCATGTCCTCCCAGCGTAAAAGTATCTTTCTTGCTCACTTTATTTTCCTCCATTTTTTCTGATTTATTGTTCTTTCTTTATCATCAGCCTCCACCAACAAAACTCACAACTTCTACCACATCATTTTCCTGAATCTGTGTTGTCTCATAATCCTTTTTGGGAATGATGGTTCCGTTGATTTCTACGGCAATTCTGCTCTTATTGAAATTCTGTCTGTTAACCAGTTCTTCTACCGTGATTCCTTCACAGCCGGATATGGAATCTCCATTCAGTCGTATCATTGGCCTGTCTCCTTTCCAATTTCTTAAAATAGAATACCTCAAGAAAGTCCACACCCGAGGTGGTGTGCCCCTTCTTGAGGTATCCTCAATCTGTTCCTTACTATAGCATGGGTTTCACTTTTTGTCAACTTTTTTCGGTCTTAAGCAGCGTCAATCCCACCAGTATTATAATGGGGAAAATCATAGCCGCTCCCAATCCCAGTTTCAAATTGTTTCCCGCCGAATCGGCCACCATTCCGACTACGGTAGGTCCGGAAGAACAACCAATGTCCCCCGCCAATGCCATGAGGGCATACATGGCGGTTCCCCCTGCCGGCAGTTTTACCGCCGCGATACTGAAGGTTCCCGGCCAGAAAATGCCCACA
>JALENH010000121.1 GCA_022767895.1 Eubacterium sp. | reverse complement strand
GCCGAAGCATGGCGGTGCCAATATCAAAGTCATGGATATGATGCAGGACATCCGCCGTCATGTAAAGGATTATTCCGATAAGGATGAGATAGAAGCGTATCTCCGAAAAATCGTGGACAAGGAAGCCTTTGACAAAAAGGGATTAATCTATGGAATGGGACACGCAGTTTATTCCATTTCCGACCCTAGAGAGCGAGTGTTCAAAGGCTATGTGGAAAAGCTGGCAGAGGAAAAACAGAGACAGAATGATTTGCAGCTGTACGAAAATATCGAGGAGCTTGCCCCCAAAATCATTGCCGAGAAGCGACACATTTTCAAAGGTGTCAGCCCGAACGTGGATTTTTACAGTGGTTTTGTTTATGAGATGCTGGGGATTCCGGTGGAACTGTATACAGCCATGTTTGCCGTGGCAAGAATTGTGGGATGGAGTGCCCATCGGATTGAGGAACTGATTTGCACGGACAAGATTATTCGCCCCGCGTATATGAGCGTCATGGAGGAGAAGGAGTAATTGGTTTTTCAATATTGAAAAACTTATAGATAAGGATTATAATATAAGAAGATTAGAAATAAGTAAATAATGAACCGGCGGCTTTGCAGAGGATGTAGAGTTGCCGGTTTTTTGGAAAAGGTTTTGAAGGAGAATGAGGTATGAAAAGTAGACAGCCAAAAAAATTTCTGATTTTTTATATTCTGGATATCTTACGCAAATATACAGATGAGAACCACAGTCTATCGCAGAAGGAAATCGGGAATCTTTTAAAGAGCAGGTATGAAATGATAGTAGATCGTAAATCCATTAAGACAAATCTGATGGATTTGATTGAATTGGGTTTCGATATTGAGTACGATGAGACAGTAAGGCTGGTAAAAAACAGAAAGACAGGAGAGATAGAGGAAAGCTATATCCTTTCTGATTTTTATATGCGACATGAATTTACGGATGCAGAGCTTCGCCTCCTTATTGATGGTCTTTTGTTTTCGAGACACATTCCATACCGACAGTGCCGGGAACTGGTTGGGAAATTGGAAGGGCTTTCAAGTGATTATTTCCTTTCCCGGATGAAACATATTGCCACTATGCCGGAGGACCGGACTGATAATAAGCAAATCTTTTATAACATTGCCATCCTGGATGAGGCTATTTCTCATAATAGAAAGGTTCAGTTCAAATATGTGGAATATGATATTGATGGAAAACAGCACATTAAGACCCGGGCTGACGGAACCGAGAGAATATATGTGGTCAGTCCATATCAGATGGCGGCAAAAGAGGGCAAATATTATTTGATTTGTAATTATGACAAGTATGAAGATATATCCAATTACCGTTTGGACCGTATTGTTGAAATTGAATTGTTGGATGACAAAGCGAAGCCGTTTCATGATCTAAAAGGGGCGAACGGACAGAACCTGAATCTTTCGGATTATGTGAAAGAACATGTCTATATGTATAGCAGCAATACGACGCGTGTTAAACTCCGTGTTGTAAATGCTATGATAAGCGATGTTATTGATTTGTTTGGAACCGACGTGCGCTTCTCTGATAAAAACGAGACGCATGTGACAGTGTCTGTGAAAGCAAACGAGATAGCAGTGCTCCAGTTTGCCAAGAATTATGCACCGGATGTGGTGGTGCTGGAACCACAGGAAATGAGAGAGAAAGCGATTGCCGATTTGCAAAAGGGATTGGCGGGGTATCAATGACAAAAGCGAGTCTCATCTTCATCGAATTCACAGAGTAGATAATTCATGACCAAAATTTTGTACATAAAAAGGAATATGATAAGAGCACAAGGAAGCAAGATGTAAGTAAGCAATCTGAGGGGGAGGCTATGGATGAGATGTGTAAATGTCATTTTCTTTGACGTAGATGGTGTGCTCAATGATTATGAAACAAAGGAGAAAAATCCCAATGGGAATACGGGCATTGATGACGATAAGGTTAAGCGTCTGTCTCAGATAGCCAGCTACTTGAAAGCGGAAATTGTGTTGACCAGTTCGTGGAAATTTGAGTTTGAAGAAAAGGATGTCCATCCTGATTATGACTATTTGGTAAAGAAACTCGGAAAGTACAATTTGAAAATCAAAGGGAACACACAGGATATGGTGTTTGATCGTGGGCATGGTATTTTGACTTGGATTAGGCAGCAGTCTTTGTTTGACAGGGATGTAGACAAGTTTATTATTTTAGATGATCGTGAATTCGAATATGATTTGAATCCGGGAATCCCGGAACATGTGATTTTGACAGATGCACATGAGGGCGGTATTATGAGAATGAGAGCGATGGTGGAAAAACCGGCTCGGGAAGTAACAGATGTACTTGAGTATTGTAGGGATTTGAAAAACGAAGGAAAAGGAGAAAAAAATATGGGAAACATGAAAGCGATTGAAATTGGAAAGTATATTGAGTTTTTTATTAAAAGTTCTCAGTTGGTTGTGCCTGACAAGGGGGATTTGAAAGAAGCGGTGGATTGGGCGGTAGAAAAGGCTTATGGAGATGCCAAGAGGACTATGACGGGAATTGGGAAATTTGAGGATGAAAAGAAAAAGGCGCTTGAGGATATGGAAGGGGCGTTCAAAGATTACTTTAACAATGAGAAGATCATTGAAAAACCGGATGCATTCGATCAGGTACATGGGGAGTTATGTAAGCGTTGGACCAGTAAATTTGAAAGAGAGGATGCCAATCTAGCTACATATGGAAAAGCTCAAAAGATTGTAAACATGACTTTTAAATATATGTATTGTTGGTATTATAAGTATTTTCATGAAAATATGAAGAAATGGGAAAAGATTAAGTATAAATTCCGATTTTGCCACATGACAATGGATTCATATACGCTTAATTGGATTTATGATAGAACATGTAAAGAAAAAAGAAAGAATATATCTTTTACAAAATCTGTTAAGTGGAGCAGTCTTGAGTCTGTTGAGGATTATCTGGGGATAGAGAAACTAGCAGAGGAGGCAATTAAAAATGAAAAAGATTTTAAGGGGATGTCCGCAATAGAGGCAGAATTCTTGATTTGGGATTACGAGATGATTCGCGAAAAAACCAACGAATGGGTGAAAGCTATGGAAAAATATGTGAAAGAAGATAATCATTATCCAGACGAGATGGTCGAGTCATTGGGCAAAACAAAAAAGGCTGCAGAAGAGGTATTAGATAAGTTCACCCTACCTCCGTCTAGCGGAAAAAATAGACTTTCGGTATCCTGATAACCTGCTCTTTCAATATTATTTAAAGCAGTCGTAGTCATTTATAATTACGGCTGTTTTTATAAACGAATTTTCACGCTTTCCAATATATAAAACCCGAGGAGGAATGGTATATGAATGTTTCTATTTATTCTCGTAAAGCAAT
>JALENH010000078.1 GCA_022767895.1 Eubacterium sp. | reverse complement strand
CTTGCCAAACAACACAATGGGCTCAAACACGGCTTTCGTAGCCGCAAAAAATTCTCTTACCGCATTTTTCCCGGCATTACTGTAGTACATGGTATCCACACTCACCACAGCACCATCTACGCCCAGCCGGTCCATGAGATACCCGGCACGACTACTGTATAACTCCTGTGTGCAAAAATAGTAAGACAAGTCCCCGAATTTTTCCTTCACTCTGGCAATGGTGTCATAGGTGTCGACACCCTGTGGGTCACTGGACAGACTTTCCGATGGAATCCCTTTCTTCATCAGATATCGTGTCATGGGCTTTATCTCTTTTTCATCGCCGGATACAATAATCTGCCTTACCAGTCCCGCTTCATACAACCCTATGGCCGCCTGCAGACGGTCCTTGCCCTTCGCCGTGATGGAACCTTCATAGCCGGATGTTCCCGGCACAATCGCCGCATCCTTCTTCGCCAGAGACTTCACCTTGTCGATAGGCACCGGGGCACTCTGGGAAAGATGCACAATCCCATAACAGAAAAAAGGTACTAGCACAACAAGAGCCAGACTTATCAAAATTCCCAGTAACACTTTCTTCCGTTTTTTTCTGCTTTTCTTTTTATCCTTTTCCATGTAGCTCCGCATCACCTTCTACAAATTTATTTCGCAAATCCCAATATGGTCAATGGTTTCTCTACACCATCCTGCTCGGACAGATCGATGGTCTCTCCGGTATCCAGACGGCGCACCACCGGATACAGCGTATTGTGCTGGCGGTTCTCCACGACAACCGCCACCGTCTCATCCGACAACAACACATTCCGCCCCTTTGGGTAGACCGGAATATAGGTAATAAATGCTTTCACATATTCCGGCTGGAACATCCTTCCTGCATTGTTCATCAGAAACTCAATGGCCTCCTGAGGAGACTGGGCGTTCCTGTAGGGACGCTCACTGGTTATGGCATCGTACACGTCCGCAATATGTATGATTTTGGCAAACATGTAAATCTGGTCATCTCGCAAACCCAACGGATAACCGGAACCATTTACATTTTCATGGTGCATGTAGACGCCCATCTTTGTTTTGGAACTGATATTGTTATTCGCTTTCAGTTTATCATACCCCAACTGGGAATGCGTCTTAATCGTCTCATATTCTTCCTCTGTAAGAGCACCCGGCTTGTCCAAAATCCCCGCAGGAATACTCAACTTCCCAATATCGTGAAGAAGACCGGCGGCAGACAACTCTTTTAAAATCGATTTTTTCAGTCCGATACCAATACCGGTAAGGACCGAAAGAATCGCCACGTTGACGGAATGTTTATAGGTATAGTCGGAACCGGTCCGCATGCTTACCAGGTTGACATTGATATCACCATTGAGACTGAGCTCCTCCGTAATCTCACTTGCCACATCCAGCGCAGCATCGATATCCAGTTTGGTGAGGGCGCGCGTCGCCTTTACTCCCAGTTCGTCGCTAATCAAATCTTCTACTGTAATATCGGCAGAAAGAGCATCATCAATGTACAGACCGGGAAGCCCCATATCCCGCATGCGGGAAATCAATTTATCCGTCAGCTTGACCCGGTAATTTACCAAGACACTGCCCTGTTCATTGTAAATGGATTTTCCCACCATCATCCCCGGCTGTGCATTATCTATATTAATATATCTCATACGTCAATCTCTCCATCAAAAACCTTCGTTGCAGGTCCTTTCATAAGAACTTCTCCACTCTCCAAATAGGTGTCATATAGCTTGCCACCCCGGATTTGTACCTCGATCTCCTCTCCCCTGTTGCAATGTCCGTTCAAAACAGCTGCCACCGTGGAGGCACAGGTTCCTGTCCCGCAGGAAATTGTCTCGCCGGAGCCCCGCTCCCACACGCGCATCCGTATGGTGTGGTCATCGATAACTTCCACAAATTCGGTATTGATGCGGTCCGGGAACCACTCATGGTGTTCAAAGGACGGACCGATTTTCTCCAAATCCAAATCATCGATTCCCTCTGTGAAAATGACACAATGGGGATTCCCCATGGACACACAGGTCGCTTCGTACTCCTTGCCATCCACCAGAAGTTTCCGGGCAACAAAGGTATCGCCCTCTGCTTTCACCGGAATCTCTGCCGGTGCCAGTATGGCTTGCCCCATATTCACTTCTACATACGTCACAAGACCATCCTCCACCGTAAGCTGTAAGGACTTTATTCCGCTTTTCGTCTCCACTGTAATCTTCTCGCTGTGGACAATGCCATGGTCATAGGC
>JALENH010000056.1 GCA_022767895.1 Eubacterium sp. | reverse complement strand
TTACATTTTACCATGACGATGTCTGCCAGCGGAGCTACACCGGAAAACTCCTCCGCACGGTTCTGGTTACCGGCAGCCACTCCCGCCATGAAAGTGCCGTGTCCGATTTCATCCCGGCTGGGTACGACATCCCATGGATTTCCCGTAAGAAGTGCTTCGTTAATCTGCTCTCTATCATAAATTCTCCCATAGGGAAAC
Source organism: Eubacterium sp. (assembly GCA_022767895.1). Lineage (GTDB taxonomy): Bacteria > Bacillota > Clostridia > Lachnospirales > Lachnospiraceae > Eubacterium_F. Next base: position 24,279 of record JALENH010000056.1, on the reverse strand, counting down.
CGTTCTGATCCGACCCCTTCCTGAATCGTCTGGTCCCAGATTGAAACAATCCGGGAAGTTCCGTCTGCCGCCCGGAATGCCTCGTGGGTATAGTCAACTCCGGTATCAACAAATCCAATCAGAACTCCCTGCCCATACAAATCCAACGTGGGCTGTCTCCGTATCCGCAGCACTCCACTGGCCTCCATCGCCACCTCACTCATGAGACCATATACATTTGGCACAGCGGAAAAGCCATATTTCTCAATGGTGACTCCATTTACCTCTTGCACCTGCTGATAAATGACGGCCTGCATTTCATCCAAACGGATATAGCAGTCCGGATTAAAAAATTCACGAATGTAATCCTCGCCTCGGTAATTATCCACGATATAGGTAAGTACATCCTCTGCAAAAACCGCCTCACTGCATTGCATAAAAAAACCTCCTGCGCTTTGTTTCATTTATACGCAGAAGGCTTCTATATGGTCACTGGTTCCCGGAAATACATCATCCGTTACTACCACGCATCAAAATCCTGGGAGCCCCTTTTCCCTCTATATAATCTTTTGTAATAATCACTTTACCAATCATCTCATCTTTCGGAATCTCATACATAATATCCATCATAAATTCCTCGATAATCGATCGAAGTGCTCTGGCGCCGGTCTTCTTTGCTGCCGCCTTTTTTGCCACGGCGTACATCGCATCCTCCTCGAATTCCAAATCCACCTCATCCATCTGTAACAGCTTTCGATACTGTTTGAGGATGGCATTCTTCGGTTTGCTAAGTACCTGTACCAGAAGATCCTCATCCATGGCCTGAAGAGAAAATACAATCGGCAGACGCCCGATAAACTCGGGAATCAGCCCGTACTCACGGATATCCTCTGTCTCCACTCTGGCAAACAAATCCTTCTCATGGTCGTATTTATCCCGCAGTTCCGAGCCAAATCCCATGGTCCCCTGACTGGTAAGACGCTTCTTAATAATATCCTCCAACCCAGGAAAGGCACCTCCACAGATAAAAAGAATGTTGCTTGTATTGACTGTGGTCATAGGCACCATGGCGTTCTTATTGGTAGCCCCTACCGGAACCTCAATGTCTGCCCCCTCAAGAAGCTTCAGCAACGCCTGTTGCACCGATTCACCGCTGACATCCCGGTTATTGGTATTCTGCTTTTTCGCAATCTTATCAATTTCATCAATATAGACAATACCACGCTCCGCCAGCTCTACATCATTATCCGCATTGGCAAGAAGTTTGGAAATCACACTCTCCACATCATCACCGATATATCCCGCCTCGGTAAGAGCTGTGGCATCCGTAATTGCCAACGGCACCTGCAAAAGTCTGGCCATGGTCTTGACCATAAATGTCTTGCCGCTTCCCGTTGGACCTAACATCAGCATATTGGATTTTTCAATTTCTATATCATCCTCACCCTGGTCCGCCAATACCCGCTTATAATGATTATAAACGCCCACAGCCAGAACCTTTTTGGCCTGATCCTGTCCCATCACGTATTCATCCAGATTCCCTTTAATCACATGAGGAGCCGGAAGACGGTTGATATCCAGTGCCGGCTTCTCCTTCTTCTCCTTTTTCTTTTTCTTCACCTTGTGACGCTCCTGAAACTCGGATGGCGGTTCCATGCCCATGGCTCCCAGATTGATAAATTCCATACCCGGAATCTGTGGCATGCCCTGCATACCAATCTGATCGAAAGTCTTTTGCATGCAATCGGAGCAGATCGTAATCTGGTTTGGAATCGTAATCATTTTGTCTACCTGGCTTTCTGTGCGATGGCACAAATAGCAGATTTTTTCATAACCGTCATTGTCCATTTTCGTTTCTTCCTGCTTATCGTTATCTATATTTTTTATTTCTTCACTCATCGTTTCCTCCATTCCGGATTGCTATCCGTCTAAATCACAAATCCCACCGCACTTTGTGCGATGGGATTCATTATACACGATTTGAGGGAATTAGTAAATACTTCCCCAGGGTACTACCTGAGAATCATCATTCCCATATCCCTGATTCATATCCGGCTGTCCCTGTGTACTGTCATCTTCCAGGCCATCCAAAGTATCTTTGCCTTTCAGAGTGACTTCAATCTCCTTATCTACATAACTGCCATTGTCACTTCTTTTAATCGTCACTTTAATCGTTGTTCCCTCTTTTGTACTGTTGACCTTTTCCTGCACTTCCTCAATGGTCTTTACCGTGGTTCCATCAATCTTGGTAATGACATCTCCCCGCTTTATACCTGCCTTATAGGCGGCACCGGTATCCGATACTGCGGCCACATAAACACCTACCGGCATGCCATAAGCCTTGCTGACACTGTCAGAAATGCTCCGTCCGGTAATTCCCAGATAACCTTTTTCATTGTCCCTCAGAACTTCACGATCCATCAAATCATTAATAATCGAAACGGCACTGCTCATCGGAATCGCATACCCCATTCCTTCCACATTGGTGGAACCATAGGAAAAATATTTGGATGAATTGATTCCAATAACATTTCCGTTGGTATCGATGAGAGCGCCACCACTGTTACCGGGATTAATCGCAGCATCTGTCTGCATCAGAACCTGTGTCGTAGTTTTTCCACTGCTATCCGAAGCAGACACCTCACGATTTTTGGCACTAAGATAACCTACCGTCACTGACTGTCCATATCCCAGTGCATTACCAATAGCAATAACCATCTGTCCCACCTTGGCATTATCTGAGCTTCCCAGGGAAGCCACACGGATACTCTTCTTCGTGGAATCTTTGAGCGAACTCAGCTTTACGGTAATAACCGCCAAGTCATTGGATTCGCTTGTTCCTTTTACGGTAGCATCTGCCACCTCGTTATCGTTAAATGTAACGGAAATTTTGTCTGCATCTGCCACTACATGATTATTCGTAACAATCAACAGCTGGTCATTATCCTGCTTGACAATAAATCCGGATCCCGCTCCCTCTGAGGAATAAGTCTGTCCGAAGTAAGAAGTCTGGGTACTTTTCTCTGTAATTGCCACAATCGAAGGCATCACTCTCTCAACAATACCGGACACGTCGGCCACCGTAGCTGAAGCACCGGACACTGTAGTCAAGGCAACACCATCGTCCCGATTCGTGTCAACTTCCCTAATCTGTCCATTATTTCCCATCAGGAAAGAAAGACCACGACTTACGCCGAAGAAGCAAGCCGACGCCACGACACCAAACAGGACAGCGCTGACAAGAATACGGGGTATCGTCATTCCTTTACGCGGTTCCTTCTTCTTTTTCCTATTCGCATACTGTGCATCTATATTTTGAAAACGATAGGTGTTATCTCCGGATGGCATTGGCGCCGGTTCCACCTCCACAGTGCCGGATGCCTCCTCTGTTCTCTCTGTCCCCGAAACAGTTTCTACACTTTCTGCTGCAACATCTTCCACCGGTGTGACCGGTTCCGGATTTTCTTCTGTAACCGGACTGTCTACCATAACAAACCCATTTTCATTTTCCATGCTATTTTCGTCCATACTGATACATCCTTTCTTCTTAAGTTATGCTTATTATAGTGTTAAATTGTGTTTAGAATGTGAAACCATACATACTTTTGGCAAATCGTTCCTTTTAACATTTTTCTTGTGAAATCCCATAAAATGGTATATACTATTTATATTCGACCAAAATATAATCAGGGACATTTGTAAAAATGTCCTTTGCGATAAACTTAGGATAGAAAGGACGGATTTGTTTTGATTAAAGGAAATCAAAAGCTTCTGAATCTTTTTCGTATATTAATTGATACCGCCATCATTATTTTCTCTTTTATTATGGCATACAGATTACGCTTTTATGACAACAGTATTCTGATTCAATGGGGAATCATTGATGCCCCTGTCGGCATATACGGAACACTGACAGACTATATGCAGATTTTGATTATGCTGATTCCCTGTTATCTGTTTTCCTACTACTTTTTTCACTTGTATGACCCCAAACGCATGGCAGGACGGAAATCGGAAATTTTTAATATGTTGAAATCCAACGTTGTGGGTATTTTATACTGCGTGGCCTTTCTCTTCTTTATTCGGAACGGCACATACGCCCGCCTGTTTATTATTATTTTCGTTACCCTGAACTTTATACTCGAAGTTTTATTCCGTTTCTGTACCACGACACTTTTGCGTAAAATCCGCAAAAAAGGCATGAATCAGAAACACATTCTTCTCATCGGCTACAGTCGTGCAGCAGAAGGCTACATCGACCGCCTGCTGGCACATCCCGAATGGGGCATTTCCATCCATGGCATTTTGGATGACCACAAACCTCTAGGGCATTCCTACCGGGATATCCACGTCATCGGAAGAGTGGACGAGCTGGAAAAAATGCTTTCCGAGAACGATTATGATGAAACGGCCATTACCCTTGGCATCAATCACTATGATTCTCTGGAAAAAATTGTTGCTGTCACAGAAAAATCCGGTGTTCACACAAAATTTATTCCGGATTACAACAACATCATCCCAACCCGGCCCTATACAGAAGATCTGGATGGGCTTCCCATAATCCACGTGAGAAACATCCCGCTATCCAATTCCTTTAACTGCTTTTTCAAACGAGCAATTGATATTGTGGGTTCCTTGATCCTAATCCTGCTGTTTTCCATCCCGATGGCCATTGTGGCTGCCATCATCAAACTTACTTCACCGGGACCGTTGATTTTTAAGCAGGAACGCGTGGGATTACACAACAAACCTTTTATGATGTATAAATTCCGCTCCATGGAGATTCAGGATGCCTCCAAAGAAAAACAGGCATGGACCGTCCAAAACGACCCAAGAGTGACACCAATCGGTAAATTTATAAGGAAGACAAGCTTAGATGAACTGCCGCAGTTTTTCAATGTACTGAAAGGAGATATGAGCCTTGTTGGTCCAAGGCCGGAACGACCTTTCTTCGTAGAGAAGTTTAAGGAAGAAATCCCCCGCTACATGATTAAGCACCAGGTTCGCCCGGGCATCACCGGCTGGGCACAGGTAAACGGCTACCGCGGCGATACTTCCATCCGCATGCGCATCGACTGCGACCTCTATTATATTGAGAACTGGACGCTGGGACTGGATATTAAGATTTTGTTTTTGACAATATTTAAGGGTTTTGTGAATAAGAATGCGTATTAGAGGGTGCATACCAAATCTGTTCTATTGTCGATTTAGTCCGTAAAGAAGTCGTGATTTCTCCTGACTTACGGACCAGACGCCCCCATCCCTTATTTTTAGTCCGTAATTTTATCAGCAACGCCGGATAAATATCAGCCTAAATACGTAATTCTTCGAATAGGTCCGTAAATCAGAATTTGCTTTACGGACCTATTTGTGTTTATTACGAATCTTACACGTAACACTTCGTAAGTTCAGGTGAAATTTACGGACTGAATCTCTATTTTCAAAATTAGTCCGTAAACGAATCCGTTTCAATCGCAAAGATTACGGACTATTTGGGGCATAGCCAGGTTTCAGTCTGTTCCTGAGAAACACCTACGCGACAGCAGCAGGAAAATGCTTCGCGCCTCCCCGCAATTCCAGATATCCGGCTTTGCAAAAAAGCACCCCGCGGAGAAAGATTCTCGCAACATGGGTATAAAAACGTCGGTAAGAGACACGGGTATTTTTTCCGTGTCCTTACCGCTACGTTTTTATGAAGCGAAAGCGCCCATGTAAGAGAACCTTTCTCCGCGGGGTGCCCTTTACAAAGCCGGATTTTCCCGCCCCCAAAACTCCCCCAGCACTCTCCCCATTTCCTCACAATTCACCACCTCATAAGGAAACCACTCTCTGGGAAACAATTCCTGATACTGTCTCTGCATAAAGCGTTCATCCAGAAGAAGGATGGCGCCCCTATCACTAACGGTACGGATTACACGACCGCCGGCCTGAAACACCTTATTCACACCGGGATAGAGGTAGGCATAGTCAAAGCCACTGCCCTTCTTCTCTTCATAATAATTCTTAAACAATTCTCTCTCATTACATACCATGGGAAGTCCGGTTCCTACAATGACGGCTCCGATAAGGCGATCCTCCCGGAGATCAATCCCTTCACTGAAAATGCCGCCCATGACACAGCACCCGATGACACTGTCCTCACTTTCCGAATCAAAGGCTTCCAGAAACTCTTCCTTTTCCCGCTCCCGCATGTCGGTTCCCTGGACAAGGAGACGCCTATGTTCTCTCTCCTGCAGTCTTGTTACCACCTGATCCATAAAACTGTAGGATGGGAAAAAGACCAGATAATTCCCCTGTTTGGCAGAGACAAAACACTCGATGTAACGGGCAATCTTTTCGTATTCCGAAGGCCCCCTCCTCGTATATTTGGTGGTGGCATCTCTGGCAATGAGCACCTTTCTCTGTTCCGGCGAAAAAACGGATTTTGCATAGACCGCCGCATCCTCCTTTTTCCCGCCCAATTGTTCCTTGTAATAGCGGATGGGCAGAAGTGTTGCCGAAAAGAAAATTGTGCTCCGCACCCGCTCCATCACATTTTCAAGGCACCCCGAAGGGTCCATACACTGCAGTTTGATACGGAAATTCCGTTCCTCATCATAGTCCAGGTAGGTCCGGTATTTTTCATCCATATTTTCCAGCACGGCAACAAACCGTCTCACATTAAAGTAAAACTCCAACAGCGTATCCCGCTCCGGAAGCACCGGATATTCCTTCGCAAACAATTCATAGTCTCCCAACACGCGCAGCAACTGGAATTCCAACATCCCGGTGTCAGAGATTACTTCAAATTCATCACATTCATGCTTCCAGTTCAGAAGACAGCGGTTCACCGCCTCCAGAGATTTTTCAAACTTGCGCAGCAGATACTGCACCTCCGGCCGCTTCTCATGCCGCAGTGTCGCCTTGACAATCCGTTTCACCGCCAGAAAATCCTCTTTTACCAGTCGGGCACTATACATTTCCCTGCCCCGCTCCACCAGATTGTGGGCCTCATCCACAAGAAGAACCATATTGCCCTTTTTCTCCGCAGAGAAGAAACGGCGCAGATAGACATTGGGATCAAACACATAATTGTAATCACAGATTACGGCATCGGCAAAGAGCGCCGCGTCCAGTCCCATTTCAAAAGGACAAACCTGATGTTTTTCCGCATATTGCAACATAATTTCCCTGCTCATCTTCTCCTCGTGAACCAGCATATCATAAACCGCTTCATTCACCCGGTCGTAGTGCCCTTTTGCCCGTTCACAGTCCTCCGGATTGCAGGAAACTTTATCGAGAATGCACATTTTCTCCTTCGCCGTAATCGTCAGAGGTTTCAGACACAGATTTTGCTCTCCCAACAGAGCAAAACACTCTTCCGCCACCGTCCGGGTTATGGTCTTGGCTGTCAGATAGAAAATCCGGTCGTGAATCCCCTCTCCCATGGCTTTTACCGCCGGGAACACCGTGGTAATGGTCTTACCAACACCAGTGGGGGCCTCGATAAACAGCTTCTTTTTGTCCTTTATCGTATGATAGACCATGGCTGCCAACTCCTTTTGTCCCGGACGGTATTCAAAAGGAAAAGATAGCTGCCGGATGGACTGGTTTCTCTTTTTCTTCCAGTCGTACTCATAAACCGCCCACTTTTCGTAAGCATCCATCAAGTCACGGAACCACTCCGTAATGGCAAGTCTTGTAAAAGTTTCCTGAAAGCGGACAATCTGCTCCGTCTCCAAATGACAATAGGTCACCTGCACATCAATCTCCGGGAGATTTTCTGCCTCTGCCACCATATAGGCATAGCACATGGCCTGCGCCTTGTGGACAAACACCGGCTCCTCCAGCTCATTGACGTCCAGATAAACACCCTTGATTTCATCGATGAGAACCCGGTCTCCTTCCCAGAAAATGCCGTCCGCCCTGCCCTCGATTTTCAAGTCAAAGGCCTCGCCAAACTCTTTGCTTTCTATTTTTTGCAACGTAAATAAAGAGACCTCCGCTTCATAGCCAAGTCCCATACTTTTCTGAATCTTTCTGTGAATTTTACTGCCTAGCTGCATAGCCTCCGTGTCACGCACGCCGGAGCCGCCGGAAGTGATATCCCCCTCCCGGAACAGAAACTCCACTAAATTCCTCACCGATATCTTGACGGTCGTTCTTTCTTCACTCATAATCATAGTATAAAACAGACTAAAATTTCTTGCAACACTTTCAACCTCTTGCAAATCTAATAGATGAACACATTAGAAGGAGGAGACTTTATGACCAACGATGAATGGATTCTGGTGGGGCAGGCAAAAAAGGGAGATGCCCACGCTTTTGCAAGACTGTACCAGCGATATTATCAGGATTTGTACCGTTTCGCCCTCTGCTACATAAGAAATGCCCATGCCGCAGAGGATGCCGTAATGAACAGTGTCCTGAAAGCCTATGAAAAAATCGGAGATTTGCGAAAAAATGACGCTTTCAAAAGCTGGTTATTCCAAATCACCGCCAACGAATGCCGACGCACTCTCAACCAGTCTTCCCTCTATCTGGAAGACGTGGATTTCCCGGAACCCCAGGCAGAAGATTCGGGGTATCTGACGCCGGAGATTCATGAACTTCTGGGGACCCTGTCCGAAGCAGAACGGCTTGTGGTAACCTTATCCGTCTTTGGCGGTTACAACAGTCAGGAAATCGCCGGTCTCCTACACAAACGGCCCGGCAGCATTCGCTCTCTGAAAAGCCGCGCCATGGCTTCGCTTCGTGAAAAACTAGAAAAAAGCAATCGAAAGGAAGTGACTTCCCATGAATGATAAGGAAATTCGTGATTATATAAAAAAACAGACAGCATCCATCCTTCCACCGGAATCACTGGAACCCGACAAAATAGAAGAAAAACTGGCAGAAGTACAACAGAAGAAGACCACCCCCTTTGTACGCCGCCGCAATCTGGTGGCTGCCGCATGTCTTCTCCTTGTTCTGATTACTTCCGTCACTTTGGCCGGCACTCATTTTCTCCGGGGACAGAATGCCGACGAGGGGACTGCCGTGGCAGACAAAGAAAAAACCTCCTCCGAAGACCAGCTCAGTTACGAGGATGCCTATGAATCCATCCGGGCCTGTCTGGAAAGCCACAGGGAATCCACGATGAGCAATGATAGTGCAATTGGCATAGCACCGGAAGAGGATATCGTATATGAATCTGAAAATACAGGCGTTGCTCCAAAAAGTGCAACAGACGACTATACAGACACCGATGTCCAAGTGGACGGCATCATGGAGGGGGATATTGTAAAGACAGATGGTTCCTACCTCTATTCCCTCCACGACACCGCAACCGGCAATGCCATTACAATATTCCGCGCAAATAGGGAAAAGGTGAAGAAAGTTTCAAGTATATATATTGAGAGCAACCGCGTCCACGAAATGTATTTGGAAAAGGACCGGCTAATTGTCATCAGCACGCCCTGGGAAACAGAATATGAAGACGACACCGAAGAAAGAATTGGTTTGTCCCAGACAAAACTATATATTTATGATGTCTCAGACCCGTCTTCTCCAAAAGAACTGAAAACCCAGACACAGAGCGGGAGATTTTCCACGGCCCGCATTTTCGGGAACTATTTATATACCTTTTCCCAGTACACCATTTACTCCGGAATCGACAAGAAGAAACCGGAGACCTACATCCCGCAAGTCAACGGATGTGTTATCCCGGAAGACAGGGTGCGGTGCATCGATAAAGAGCCCCGTCAATCTTATATGGTGATGACTTCCCTCGCCATTGATGGCTCAGAAGATTTTACGGACAGTCTCTGTACACTGGGCGGCGCCGAGGTTTTCTATGTCAGCAACAATTTCATCTATAGCGCACAACCGGGTAACGGGGCACTGCTGGATTTTACAAAAATCACAAAATACCGTTATCAGGAAGGCAAATTTAACTATGAGACAAACTGCAAGGTTCGGGGAAATATACGGGATTCCTATTATATGCATGAGCAGGATGGCAATCTCTGTTTCGTCTACAACAAAACAACGCTCGCAGGAGAAAGTGTCAACGGACTGTGTGTACTGGACAAAAACCTGAAGCAGTTGGGAGAAATCGGCAATCTCGGTGTCACGGAAAATATTTACGCCGCCTATTTTATGGACAACATGGCATATTTTGTGACCTACCGCCAAACAGACCCGGTCTTTGCGGTGGACATCAGCGATCCTGCTGACCCCAAACTAAAATCCGAGTTGAAACTCCCGGGATTTTCCGATTACCTTCACTCCTTTGGTGAAAATCAGCTTATCGGTCTTGGCATCGGAGAAGACAAATGGGGACAGTGTGCTAAAATGTCAGTATTTACGATTGGGAAAAACAATAAAATCAAAGAGGCCGCTAAAAAGAAACTGACAGACTATACCAGAACGCTGGCAAGCCATGACCGCCATTCAGTACTGGTGGATGAAGAGAGGCAACTGGTAGGGTTTACCGTGCAGTCGAAAGACAGTGGCGACTATGATTATCTCCTCTACTCCTATAACACAGAGAGTGGTAAATTCAAACAAATGTTAAAGCAAACCGGCATTTCCACCAACACAAGAGGAATCCGGATTGGAGAGTACTTCTACGTGGTAGATGGCGAGCGGGGTGTCACCTGTTACGCGTTTCCAACCTGTGGCACGCCGGGTACACTGGAAAAACCTCTGTCCTTTGAATCGAATTAAGGTTGCATTTGCCGTGAAAACATGATACAGTTGAGAAAAATGAAAACACTGCGGAATGGAGGATAGTATGGCTAATATTAATTACGAGGATCTGGAAGGTCTGACACTTTCCATGGAAGACGAAGACGGCACAACGACAGAATGCGATTTGCAGTTTGTATTTGAATACGAAGGACAGGATTACGGTGCTTTCTGTGGGGAAGATATCGAATCCGGCGAATTTTATTTCTTCGCCATTGACGGCAACACCAACTGGAAAGGCGAGACGGAACTGGAGATTGAGCCGGTGGAAGACGATGCGCTTTTAGAAAAGCTGGTGGAAATTTTACAACAGATTATTGATGAAGAAATGGATGATTCCGATTTGGATGATGAAGATGATGAACCGGATCTCGATGACGATGAAGACGACAGCATCTGGGATGAATTTATTCATAAGAAATTGGATGAGTAAAAAACGCTCCTGAAAAGCAACCGTATCCGTACTTCGGATAGAAGCTTTCAGGAGCATCTTTTTTAAACAATTATTCTTTCTCCTCAACCTTCTTTTTACTCTCACAATTTGCACAATCGCCATGGCACCCGGAACACATGGATGAACCGCGTTCATGGGCCACATAGGTCAGCACAAAAATTGCTACAACAACAATGACGATAAGAATCAATATACTAACAACGTTCATCGCACTTACCTCCCTGCTTACTTCGCTGCCTCCAGTATGGCGAAATAGCTTGATTTTGCCGCATAATCTGCGCCGAAGAGAAGCGGATAGCTGGTCTCTCCTTTAAAGTTCGTCAGCCAGGTATCACCATCCGTCAGTCCCCAGAAAGTGACGCCGGTAATATTAATCTTCTGGTTTCTCCGGCTGTCAAGAAGCATGGAAAACAACGATTTGTAACGGGATGCCACATTCTTCTGTCCCGATGCCGTCCGGTAGGTGTTGTGGATATCCAGCTCCGTGAGTTGAACTTCTATCTTGCCCGGATCAATCTGATTGTATTTCTGAATTGCCACTTTAACCGAAGCAATGGTTGGATAATCCATGGAGTAGTGGGACTGCATTCCCACACCATCACAGAGTCCGGCATCGTAAAGTTCTTTCACCAACATATAAATCCGGTCTCTCTTGGCCGATGCATATTCATTATAATCATTATAGAACAGCTTTACATCCGAAGCCGCATATTTTCTCGCAAAGGTAAAGGCATCTGTTATATAACTGGCATCGCCGTAAACCTTGTACCAGTTGGAGGCAGTACGCATCGTCCCATCGTCGCTGACTGCTTCGTTAACCACATCCCAGGCATAGACTACTCCGGGATAATTCGTCTGACAATAGGTCATCACATTCTTGATATAGCTCTCCATGCGCTGCCTCATCACCGCCTTGGAAACCAGTCCCTGCTCACTATCATAATCTTTGTGGAAAAACCACTCTGGTGTCTGGCTGTGCCATACCAGTGTGTGTCCTCGCAGTTTCAGCCCATTATCACTGGCAAGTTTCAGCACCTTGCCAAGAACGGCTTCGTTAATCAGTACCTCCGTGTCTGTTCCACGGGTTTTATTGTCCTCACTGAGCAGCGATTCCGGTTTCATCTGGTTCTCCATGGTAATGGAATTGAACTGGCTCGTAATCAGTGTTCTCGCCTTGGCATAGGCCCCCGCTCCTTCCAACTGCCAGGTATTCACAGCGGCACCTATTTTGAAATCCTTAATATAGGCTGTCTTTAACGTATCATTTAACACAGGAGCCTTCACGGTCACTTTGATTTTGACCTTCTTCCCACTATAGGTAGCAGCCTGCACCGTTGTTTTTCCCACATACTGTCCGGTGACAGTTCCCTTGCTGACAGAAGCCACTTCCGGATTGGAGGATTTCCACGTCACGATATCATTGGAGTTCTTCGGGGAAATCACCCCTTTTAATTTCACCGATTGATATTTGTCCACGGAAATGCTAGTCACCTTGTCTCCGTTTTCATCTACCACTTTTAGGGATTTCGCTCCGCGAACAACATTTATCTTGCACTTGAGTTTCTTCGATTTTCCCTTATACGTTACTTTAGCCGTGATGGTTGCTTTTCCTTTTTTTCTGCCGGTCACTTTTCCTTTAGAAGACACCTTGGCAATATTCTTTTTGGAAGAGCTCCATCTCACCTTCGCTTTGCCTTTATTTTTCACCTTCAGCTGTACCGATTTGCCAATTGCCACCGTAGCTGTTTTCTCATTTAGTCTGCCCTTAACCGCAGCTTCACTTCCATTACCATTGGCCGACCATGCGGTCACAATAAGCATTGCTCCTGCCAATACACTCGCTATTACTCTCTTCACCTTTTTCTACCTCGCTTTTTTCTTGGTCTTCTCCTGCAGTTCCGGCGCAATCTCATATAAAAACCGTGACGGTTCCGCTGTCTTATTGAAACGCTCTTTCACGAATGACAAATGCAGATGTTTCTTGGCTCTTGTCATCGCCACGTAGAGCATACGTCGCTCTTCTTCCAAATTCCCCGCCTGGATGGATTTCCGGTAGGGAATAACCCCCTCATTGACTGTAGGGATAAATACCACGCAAAATTCCAGTCCCTTGGAACCATGAAGTGTCATCAGACTGACCCCTTCCGGTTCTTCCTTCTTTACGGTCTGCTGAGCCTGTCGAAGTTCTTCCAGCGTCTCCCCATAATGCTCCACAAATGCCAGCCATTCCGACAGACTTCCTTTATCTCTCGCCGTCTCCTGCACCTCATCCAGCACATCCAGCCAATCTTCTGCGTTTACATTTCTCTCCTTGGCATATTCCGAAAGAAAGTCATCATAGCCAATTCCCTTTCGTATATAGTGAATGGCCGAGTAAGGGGACATTTTATTAATTTCTCTCAATTCATTTTCAAAGTCACGAATCCGGTCCAGCATCCATATTTGTTTTTTCGCAACATAGTAAGCTTTTAATTCCCGAAAATCCACCTCAGGCTCCGTAAAGGCAGCTCTGCTCAAATACCTTACCGGCCGATTGGCAATCTTTAAAAACTGCTCTCTGCTCCGGTCTCCTAACGCCAGACGCACATAGCAAAGAATGTCTTTCGCCATCCAGGTATCAAACATATTAGGGAGGTTTTCTTTCATGGAAAAGGGAATGCCATGTTCCATCAATTTTCCAGCCAACGTACGCATCTGCATATTCGTACGAAAAAGAACCGCCATTTCTCCATAATCAATCTTCTCTGTATGGTACTGCTGGATACGTGAAACTATTTTCTCCGCCTCCGCCGACAGATCTCTGCTACGGCTGATATGAACGCCCTCCTGCTTGCCGGCATGTGCCGTCAAATCTTTCGCAAACCGCTTTCGGTTGTGCCGAATCAATCTGTCCGCCGCCGTCAGTATCTGACTCGAACATCGGTAATTCACACCAAGCACAATCTTCTTCGCCTCTGGAAACCGTTTGGGAAAGGATAACATAATATCCGGTCTTGCCCCCCGGAAACCATAGATCGACTGATCGTCATCACCAACAATAAACAAATTGTTCTCAGGTGCCGCAAGCATACAGATGGTCTCATACTGCAGACGGTTAATATCCTGAAACTCATCAATGAGAATATAGGAAAACTGTTTTTGCCAGCGGGAAAGGATGTCTTCTCTAGCCTTCAAAAGCTCATATGTATATACTACCATATCATCAAAGTCCAGGCAACGATGTCTTTGCAATCTCTGCTGATATCCCTTGAACAAATCACGAAAGACCTGCTCCGGACAGTGAATGGAATAATAACAGTCGATATCAATACCATCTCCCTTGACCTGACTAATCTCCTTCTCAATATCCAGCAGGAATTCTCTTCTGTCATCCACCTCGTATTCTGTATCACACAATGCTTCTTCCAAAAAACGGTATTTGAGAGCAGACGTCACAATATCCTTCGCCTCATAATGATAGGCAGCCCTTAGTATCTGAAAAAAAACAGAATGGAACGTTCCAAACCTCACCGGCAGACGCCGCCCCTTGACCATGGTTTCAAAACGTTCCCTCATCTCGACTGCCGCCGCTTTGGAAAAAGTTACCACAAGGATTTTTTCCGGCGGCACATCATATTCCTCAATCAGTGTTTTGACACGATTGGTAATTACATAGGTTTTCCCGGCACCGGGACCAGCCAGTACCATGGCAGGTCCTTCATGGTGCATCATTGCTCTGTACTGTTCCTTATTGTGCTTCATTCAGCAATTCTATTCCCTTTCTGATACGCTTTAATGATTCTTCTCTGCCAAGAATATCCATAATCTCATAGGCTCCTCCCGGTGTCATCTGCTTACCGGAAACGGCGGTACGAAGCGGCCACAGTGCCTGCCCGTTTTTACATTCCTTCTCGGCAACATACTCTTTTACCACTTTTTCTATTGTTTCAATGGAAAAGACCTCCAGTGCCTCCAGTCGTGGCAGTAATTCCTGAAGTGCCTCCAGTGAATTCTCACTGTTGGTCTTCATCTTCTTGTGAGTATACATCGCCACATCATATTCCGGCAATTCCTGGAAGAAATCAATTTTCTCCGTAATATCCGGGAACACTTCAATACGGGTCTTTACAAGGTCCGCAATCTTCTTCAAATCAAGGTCCTTCGTAATGGTCTCACGAATCACCGGCAGGGCATACTCATAATAGGTCTCATCGTCCAGCGCCTTGATGTATTCACCATTCATCCAGCGGAGTTTGACAATATCAAAGACAGCCGGAGACTTATTAATTCTCCGATAGTCGAAAATCTCCTCCAATTCTTTGAGGCTGTAAATCTCGCGGTCTTCTGCCGGACTCCAGCCAAGCAGTGCCACATAATTCACGATTGCCTCCGGCAGAAAACCTAATTCCACCAAATCCTCAAAAGAGGAATCGCCTCTTCTCTTTGCCAACTTCTTATGGTTCTCATCGGTAATAATCGGGCAGTGGACATAGACCGGAATATCCCAGCCAAAGGCCTCATAGAGGCGGTTATATTTTGGTGCCGACGACAAATATTCGTTGCCTCGCACCACGTGGGTAATCTCCATCAGATGATCATCAATGACATTGGCAAAATTATACGTCGGATACCCATCAGATTTAATCAGAATCATATCGTCCAAATCCTCATTAGGGGCCGTAATTCTACCGTAAATCACGTCATCAAAGGAAGTCTCTCCCTCTGTGGGATTGTTCTGGCGGATGACATAGGGCACACCGGCAGCCAGCTTTTCTTCCACTTCTTCCTTCGACAAATGAAGACAGTGTTTATCGTACTTGGCCGCCTTCTCTCCCCTGGCCTCTGCCTCATCGTGAAGTTCCTGTAGCCGCTCCTTGGTACAAAAGCAATAATATGCCTCACCTTTTTCCACGAGCTGCTTTGCATAATCCAGATAAATTCCGGTTTTCACACGCTCGCTTTGTACATAAGGCCCGTAGCCTCCATCTTTATCCGGTCCCTCATCATGTACAAGTCCTGCCTGATCCAACGTCTTATAAATCAGATCCAACGCTCCCTCTACATAGCGTTCCTGATCTGTATCCTCCACACGGAGAAGAAAATCTCCTCCCTCATGTTTGGCGATCAGATACTCGTATAACGCTGTTCGCAGATTGCCGACATGCATTTTCCCCGTCGGACTTGGGGCATATCTTGTTCGAATCTTTTTACTCATTGTCCTTAAACTCCTTTTTTGGTATCATCAATCCATCTGGTCCAGGTATGCCTTTAGGCATGCCACGGTACCATCAATTCCGCATAAATCACTGCGGATTGCCATATCGTAATTTAATACGTTATCCCAGCGCTCACCGGAATGATATTTGTAGTAATTGGCTCTGCTCTTGTCCTTTTTCATCACAGTTTCTGCTGATTTGGCTTCCGCAACGCCATCCACCTCAACAGCACGCCGGATACGAAAATCCAGTGTGGCGCTGATAAACAGGTTGACCACATTTTCCTTGTCCTTGAGAATATAGTCGGCACATTTTCCGACAATAACGCAAGGTCCTTTTTCTGCCACATCACGGATTACTTTGGATTGGGCAAGAAAAATCCGATCATCCAGGGACAAGCCGGAAAATCCCACGTCCTGACTGGAAAAAACATTCATCCCCATGGCAATGGAATAAAGCAGGCTGTTGCTTGCCTTATCCTCTGCACGTTCAAAGGCAGCTTCCGCAAAGCCAGTGTCTTTCGCCGCCTGAGAAATAATCTCATTGTCATAAAAAGGAATGTCATAGGCCTCGGCCAGTTTTCTTCCAATCTCTCTGCCGCCACTTCCAAACTGTCTGGTAATTGTAATAATCTTCTTCATCTTTATCCCCGCCTTTCTGTGGTAAATTCTACGGTTTCCTTTATTTATATTTTACCATTTCTGCGGAGTTTCGCAAGCAAATTTCAAATTCCGTTTTTACAAAAATTTATCAATTCCGTCTGCAATCCCCTTCACAATTTTCTTCTGATAAGAAGCGGATGCCATTTTGCGGTCTTCGGAAGGGTTACTCATAAATCCCATCTCTACAATCGTCACCGGTACCTTACACCAATTGATTCCTGTCATACTGTTGGTATACATAACACCACGGTTTTTGGCTCCGGTTGCCTTGCACATCGCTTTCAGCACCTTCTTCGACAAATTCTGACTGGCTCTCCTGTTCTTCTTTGTCATATAGGGATTCGATGCTGCCGGTGCAATGGTAAGTGCTCCTTTTACACTGGAACTGCCGGCACTGTTGGCGTGAATCCGGATAAACGCATCTGCATTGTTTTTATTGGCAATCTTGGCACGTTCTACATTGGATAATCTCACGTTGTTTTTCGTACGGCACATAACAACCTTATAACCACGGTTTTCCAACTCTTTTTTCAATTTTTTTGCCACTTGAAGATTCAGCTTATATTCCGGAAGATGCGTAGCGCACCCGCTAGCCCCTCCTGTCACTTTCGCCTTTCTCTGGCTTGCCCCCGGGCCAATGGGTTCCGTCGCACTCATGCCACGGGTCTGGTGTCCTGCATCAATAACAATGACTTTCTGTGTTTCCTCCGCCTGAGCAGGCTTTGCCATTCCTGTCACACACAGCGACAACATAAGAACGGCCGATAAACAGATTGAAATAATTCGTTTCATGTTCTATCCTCCATACTTTCTCCTGTTACAAATTTTATTGGTTCCTATTCTGCCTCATCCTCGTGACAAATTGATGTCACGAAGTCAAAAGAAGTTTATCACAATAGATGGCCTCTGTAAAGAGAAAAGAGACGCTCTCTGCGTCTCTCTTCCATGTCTCACCAATTCTTCATAAATAATGCGGAGTATGGGACTTGAACCCACACGCCCTACGAGCACATGATCCTTAGTCATGCCTGTCTGCCAATTCCAGCAACTCCGCATACTATTCGCCGACATCAAATACTGTCAGCGAATAATATGATACCAAAAATGTCTATAGATGTCAACAACTTTCTCAAATTCTTTTGTCACTTCAAATACCAATATAGATGTGCGCTGGTGGTAATGGAAACGGTTTGACAAGAAACAGGTACATACGGTATACTGATTCTATCTAAATACAAAGAACGGGGGCCATCATGAATATAACAAAACCAAGTATCGAAATTATTGATATGAAAGACTATGACCAAATGATTCGCAAAATCGAAAAAATTGGTCGTGTCTGCTACAAAAGTGAAGGGAATATTACTGAAGAATCAGCAGAGCGCTTCATCCGCAATATTTTAAAGAGGGGACATGAATCTGTCATTGAGCATGAATCCGTCACGGTACGCATGACCTGTGACCGGGGAATCACCCATGAGATTGTCCGTCACCGCATCGCCAGCTACAGCCAGGAGAGTACCCGTTACTGCAACTATTCCGGCGACAAATTTGGCAACGAAATCACCGTCATCGATATTGCTGGAGGCTTTGAGTACAATCTGGATGACGAAACCGATTTAAAAAAATATGAGGCTTGGATGCGCGCCATGGAAAATGCGGAAAAATCCTATTTCGAACTAATTGATTTGGGTGCAACTCCACAGGAGGCACGTTCCGTACTTCCAAACAGCCTGAAAACAGAAATCGTCGTGACAATGAATCTCCGCTCCTGGCGGAACTTCTTCCGCCTTCGCTGTGATTCACACGCCCACCCGCAGATGAGAGAAGTGGCAAACATTGCTCTGGCACTGTTCAAAGAAAAATTACCTGTTTTTTTCAGTGATATGTAAGTTTTGAGAGAAAGATAAAAAATGGCAGGTGACAAAGTATGGCCGAAAACAAAGAAATCTTTACAAATTTTGCTGGATTCCAGTGTTTGGAACAATTACACAACAACTCCACCGGTTTATACCTGAGCACCTGTGGGGTACAGAATTGTCCTCCGGGATATTCATATGGTCCCGGTATACGGGATATTTATATTATTCATTTTATCTGCGAGGGCAAGGGGATATATAAAGTTAACGACACTACCTATCATTTACACAAAGGAGATTTTTTTGTCATCTATCCCGGAACAGAAATTTTCTACCAGGCAGATGAAAAAAATCCCTGGGACTATATCTGGGTGGGATTCCAAGGAATTAAATCTGAAACATATCTGGGATATGCCGGTATCGACAAAGAACACCTGATTGGACACTGTTGTAATACAGCCTATATGCTTTCCTGCATTCAGCAAATGACATTAGCACGCGTATTAACACACTACAATGAATTACGTCGTCATGCGGCGTTGTTGCAAATCTTTGCCGCACTGATTGAACAGCACCATGAACAATTGACAGAAGAGGAACAACTTGATTATCCTCATCACGTATACATCGACCAGGCCCTGGACTACGTACAAACACACATTAGCGAAAATATCCATATCCAAGATATTGCCAATTATATCGGGATTGACCGTAGCTATCTGACTTCCATTTTCAAGCAGGCTCTCGGTATATCACCTCAGGAATATTTACTTAACTACCGGATGGAGTACGCCTGTGAATTATTAAAAGATCCTCAGATAAAAATATCAACGGTTGCCTGTGAAGTGGGCTATCAGGATCCTCTGTCCTTTTCCAAAGCATTTAAAAAACACCTGGCTGTATCTCCCTCGCAGTGGCGGGCAAATCACACGGAATAGTTCCCTTTCAATACCGCTCCATGTCATCCCGGTTCCTGCTATTTCATTGCTGCCAGCCAGATGGGCAAAGCAAAGATTGCCACCATCGCTACAGCACCTACTAACGTCTCAAAAAATGAAATGACAATTTTTTTTACAACGCCATCCATTTCAGCCGACTCCAATAAAGCATAATTCAACGCCCAGATAAAAATCGTGCAGGCTCCCCAAATGGTAACCAAATTCGTAAAATCAGAGGTATCTCCCCCCATAAGGGCAATCCCCAGCTCCATCATAGTAACATAAATCAACACAAACAGAAGAGGATTGATGTTTGTTTCCGTCAATTTAGAAAACAGGGCATTCACCAGGCAAAGCCCGCCTGTCAGCATGATTACAAAAGGAACCTGTGCCAGCCCCTCCGCCGGATGACTGAAATAATTCCACACAGCTCCAATGAGGAGAAAAGCAATTCCAATCATCACTTTTTTCCCATTTCCCAACCAGTTAAAAACCAGATTCCATGTTTCCTTGATTTGTTTCATTGTTTACCCTCCATATCTAAATGTAATCTAAGATTTCCCGGATATGCTTTACACCAAGAAGTTTAATTTTGCTGGTATCCAGATTACCCGCCTTCTCGATGGCTTTACGGTTGCTCTCCGGCAAAATGCAAGTTGTATATCCTGTTTTTATTGCCTCGGCCACACGGCGTTCCGCCTGGGACACCGCACGAACCTCTCCCACCAAACCAACTTCGCCAAAAAGCAAGATTCCATTTCCCAGACTACGGTTGTGATGGCTCGACAGCAGAGCTGCCACCAGGGCCAAATCCAGCGCCGGTTCCACCACTCGCATACCACCTGCCACATTGACATAGGCATCACAGTCTGCCATTTTCACACCCAGTCTTTTTTCCAGTACCGCCATCAGCAAATTGACACGGTTGTAATCTGTTCCCACGGCAGTACGTCTTGGCATCGGAAAGCTTGTCTGGCAGACAAGGGCCTGTACTTCCAGAAGGAACGGGCGGCTTCCCTCCATAGTACACGCTACTACAGAACCAGCTTCATTTTCCAAGCGCCCCTGCATGAGATATTCCGATGGATTCGGCACCTCCACCAGTCCCTGGTTCTGCATCTCAAAAACTCCCACCTCATTGGTGGAGCCAAAACGGTTCTTCACTCCCCGAAGCATCCGGTACATCGCCATCTTGTCCCCTTCAAAGTATAGCACCGTATCTACCATATGTTCTAACATCCGCGGGCCTGCCACATTTCCCTCTTTGGTCACATGACCAACAATAAAAATCGTAATATTCCGGCTCTTTGCCAGATGAAGAAGTGTCCCGGTAATCTCTCTCACCTGGCTCACACTGCCCGGTGCCGCGTCCACATTCTCCTCGAACATGGTCTGAATAGAATCTACCACCACAACATCCGGCTGTACTTCTTCTACCGCCTGAATCACTGTTCCCATACAGGTTTCCGAAAAGAGATAAAGCTCATCACGAAATGTACCTATCCTTTCTGCTCGCAGCTTAATCTGCCTTGCCGATTCCTCACCGGATACATACAGAACTTTCGTCTTCTGCTCTGCCAGCAGACGGCACATCTGCAGGAGCAGTGTCGATTTGCCGATCCCCGGGTCGCCACCCACCAATATAAGTGAACCAGGAACAATACCACCACCCAACACCCGGTCTAACTCTTTCAAACCGGTTGCCCGGCGACACTCCTGCTGTGTCTCAATCTCATTGATTTTAGCGGGTTTCGTCGTCATCTGGGAACGGAGCATCGGCGTACCACTCCGGGACTTTTTCCCCGAGGGAGCCTCCACCAGCGTATTCCATGCATGACAGCCCGGACACTGTCCCTGCCATTTGGATGATTCATAACCACATTCCTTACAAAAAAATATCGTCTTTTCCTTTGCCATAATACCCTTCTTATCAGCGTCAGACGACGCTGTCTCAAAAACAGTAGAAGCACCGGCAATCACTTGCCGGTGCTTGCAATTGACCTGAAAAGCGGCGACTAATAGACACCGCTAAAATTGTGCTAACATTTCACAATCTTTACATGAGATTTCACGCCCTCATTTAAGGACAAACTGGCATTCAGCTTGCCTCCCACATTGGTCGGAATCCGTCCTGCTGAAACCCCGTCGACAACCAACTTATACTCCGTGGATGGTTCCATCTCCAGCGTAAAGCTGATATCACCAGGCGCCTCCACATCAAACTCAACCACATCCGGATTGCCAACAAACTTGGTAACTACCGATCCCGGAACTGATTCATATACAAGAGCGCCGTTCTTCTCCAACTTGGTAATTTCTTTGAAAGTTTTAATCTTGTAAGCTGCTCCCTCGTACTCAAAATCGGATTTCTTCGTCTTCGTGTCCAGTAAATAGTTACCAAAACTTAATGTGCCATCTGTATCCTTCCGGATCAGTTCTTCAATCACGCTCATCTTGTGAGTCCTCCTTCGTTCACTGAAATCGATGCCTGCCGGCCCACGTATTTTATAATTTCAGTATACAATACTTTGGCTTATTTTGCCATTGTTTTTTTGTGATTTTTTATTCACGATTCCGCATCTGTTTCATCCCTTCTGCAAACAGATACTTTTTTCTTTTTTCCCTGTGTCAAAAGCTTTACTTCAACAGCATCTCCCACAGAAACTTCTCCGGCAAGAACAGCCTCTGCCAACACATCCTCCACCTCTGTTTGAAGTGCCCGTCGAATCGGTCTTGCCCCATAATCTTTATCAAACCCTTTGTCAGCTACAAACTCAACAACCTCTTCTTCAATTTCCAGCCGGATATCCATCTGTTCCTTTACCCGCGCCGTAAATTGCTTCACCATAATCTCCGTAATGGCATGAATATTCTCTTTATTCAGAGTATGGAAAACAATCATCTCATCCACGCGGTTGATAAATTCCGGCTTGAAGATATGCTTCACTTCTTCCATGACGCCTTCCTTCATCTTCTTATATTCCTCCTCCGCACTGGTTGTCTGTCCAAAGCCGAGAGTCTTCGGAGAAATAATGCGATTCGCTCCCGCATTGGAGGTCATAATAATCACTGTATTTTTGAAATCCACTCTGCGTCCATGGGCATCTGTAATATGACCATCCTCCAGCACCTGAAGGAGCATATTAAACACATCCGGATGAGCTTTCTCAATCTCATCAAACAGGAGAACGGAATACGGTTTCTGCCGCACCT
Source organism: Eubacterium sp. (assembly GCA_022767895.1). Taxonomy (GTDB): domain Bacteria; phylum Bacillota; class Clostridia; order Lachnospirales; family Lachnospiraceae; genus Eubacterium_F. The sequence goes on along the minus strand of JALENH010000056.1, from coordinate 1,269 downwards.
TCTCACTGAGCTGTCCCCCTTCTTCATATCCGACATATCCCGGAGGAGAACCTATCATCTTGGAGACACTCTGCTTTTCCATATATTCCGACATATCAACCCGGATCATATCTTTCTCCGAGCCAAATACTGCCTCAGCAAGAGCCTTGCTAAGCTCTGTTTTTCCCACACCGGTAGGTCCCAGAAAAAGGAACGAACCAATCGGACGCTTCGGATCCTTCAACCCCACTCGCCCACGCCGAATTGCCCGGGACACTGCCTGCACCGCATCCTCCTGCCCCACAACACGCTCATGCAGAATGCTGTCCAGACGTTTTAACCGTTCCATCTCCTCTTCCTGCATCTGCTGCACCGGAATGTGAGTCCATTTTGCCACTACCTCTGCGATATGAGATGACAAAATCCGGTTATCCATTCGTTCATTTTTCTTATGACGTTTCTTTACTTCCCGGACACGTTTTTCCTCCACCTTCTCCTCGGCAGCCAGAATTTCACGAATCCGCTCCAGATTTCCTTCCACAAGAGCCTGCTCTTTTTGTTCATATAAATCTTCCAGTTCATTCTGGTACTGGTGAATTTTTTCCGTCTTGGAATAAATCTTCTGTAGGTGGAATTTGGCTGCTGCCTCATCCACTAAATCAATTGCCTTGTCTGGCAGAAAGCGATCATTAACATAACGAACAGACAAATTCACCGCTGCCTCAATCGCCTCATCCGTAATCACTACATTGTGGAAATCTTCATAGCGGCTTCTCAATCCCTTGAGCATACTAATGGTCTGGACCGCTGTCGGCTCCTCAATGACCACAGGTTGGAAACGACGCTCCAGTGCTGCATCTTTCTCAATATGCTTGCGGTACTCTTCCCTCGTCGTAGCTCCGATTACCTGAATCTCTCCACGGGCAAGTGCCGGTTTCAGAATATTGGAGGCATCGATGGCTCCTTCCGCCCCACCGGCTCCAATCACTGTATGCAGTTCATCAATGAAAAGAAGAATATTCCCCTCCGTCTTCGTTTCACGAATTGCTCTCTTAATTCGCTCCTCAAACTCCCCTCGGTATTTCGAGCCAGCCACCATACCGGATAAATCCAGAGTCAGAATGCGTTTATCCTCCAGAACATCAGGCACCTCACCGTCCACGATGCGGGCTGCCAGTCCCTCGGCAATAGCCGTCTTTCCGACTCCCGGTTCGCCAATCAGGCAGGGATTATTTTTTGTCCGTCGGCTGAGAATCCCAATCACATTTTCAATCTCATCGTCCCGGTTCA
>JALENH010000042.1 GCA_022767895.1 Eubacterium sp. | reverse complement strand
TGTTCCAAAAACATTCTCCTGCCAGGATGGTTCCTGCCAGTCATCCCCTCCTGATGCAGTCCCACCTCTCACGGGAATTCTACGTCCCAGATTGGATTTATCCTGTGCAAAAATCATCGCATCCTCTGCACTAATCTGATGAGCCTGGAACAAATCATACAGCGCATCATCCATAGTAATCATGCCGCTCTGTTTGCTTGTCTGGATAATAGATGGAATTTGATGTGGTTTTGCCTCTCGAATCAGATTGCGCACTGCACTGTTGGCGTACATAATCTCAAAGGCAGCTACTCGACCGGACCGATCCGCTTTTGGCAACAATTGCTGGGAAATAATCGCTTCCAAAAGAGTCGCCAACTGCTGACGAATCTGCGACTGCTGGTGCGTAGGAAACACATCAATAATTCGCTCAATGGTAGGCACCGCACCTATAGTATGCAACGTTGAGAACACAAGATGGCCCGTCTCTGCCGCAGTAACCGCCGTAGCGATGGTGTCCAAATCGCGCATCTCCCCCACCAGAATAATATCCGGATCTTCCCGGAGCGCCGCACGTAGTGCTCCGGCATAAGACTGGGTATCAATTCCCACCTCACGTTGGTTCACAATGGACTTTGCATGACTGTGCAAATATTCAATCGGATCTTCCAGTGTAATAATATGCCTGTTTTGTGTCTGGTTAATGACATTAATCATAGAGGCCAATGTAGTCGATTTACCACTACCGGTTGGTCCCGTTACCAGAATCAGTCCTCTCTTTTTCGTCACAAGATCAAGAACCGATTTCGGCAAGCCCAGAGATTGCGGATCCGGAATCTCTGTATTAACCAAACGGATTACAAAAGACATGGTTCCTCTCTGTTTGAAAATATTCACACGGAATCGCCCAACTCCTTTTATCGTATAGGAGAAATCGACTTCTCCTTCTCGATTGAAACGTTCCACTAGGCGCCCCGGTATCATCTGTTCTACCAATGCCTTGGAGGTCGCGGGAAGGATTCTTTCATCTGTCAGGTTCATTAGTTCTCCATTCACCCTGCACTTTGGGGGAATCCCCACCGTGACATGGACATCGGATGCCCCCATTTTTCTCGCTCTCATCAGCAAATCATCAATCGTCATTGTATCCTCCAGTTCCAAGCACAGGACAAATCCCGTCCTCTACTCAGTTGCTATTCTCTCCACTTCCGCAATAGATGTGACACCATTCAAAACCAGCTTCGCCGCACCGACACGTAGTGTCGTCATTCCTTCTGACAGCGCCACTTTCTGAATCTCATCCGCACTGCCCCCCGCTGCAACTACTCTCCGAATCTCCGGAGATACTGTCATAATCTCGTAAACACCAATTCGTCCACGATAACCGGTACCATTACAAAACGCACACCCCTGACCATAAGGTTCAAAAATCGGTGGGGTAGCATTGCCTCTAAGCCGAAGACGACTCTTATCTTCGTCCGTCATGGCACGCTGCTTCTTACACTTTGGACAAAGCCTGCGTACCAGACGCTGGGCAATAATACCCACCGTGGAGTCAGCAATCAGATAAGGCTCCACACCCATATCCGCCAGACGGGTAATGGTACTTGCTGCACTATTCGTATGCAATGTACTAACCACCAAATGTCCTGTAATCGCCGCCTTTACCGCAATACTTGCTGTCTCTTCATCACGAATCTCACCAATCATAATAATATCCGGGTCCTGACGCAGAATCGAACGAAGGGCAGAAGCAAATGTCAAACCAGCTTTTTCGTTTACCTGAACCTGATTGATACCATCTACATCGGCCTCTACCGGATCCTCAACCGTGACAATGTTAACACTGCCTTCATTCAATTCACTCAGCACCGTATATAAGGTTGTGGATTTACCACTACCGGTAGGTCCGGTTACCAGAATAATACCATGAGGACGATGTACCAAATCCTCAAAACGTCGCATCTCTTCTTCCGGAAAACCAAGTTCACTTTTATCTCTTGTAAGTGCCGACTTCGATGCCAGACGCATAACAATCTTCTCTCCAAATGTTGTCGGCAGACTGGATACACGGATGTCATATTCCACCCGGTCAAACCGCTGTGTCATACGACCATCCTGAGGAGCCCTCTTCTCAGAAATGTTCATGCCACTGATAATTTTAATACGAGCAATAATTGCATTGAGCAATTCCTTCTCATACCGCATCATCTCCTGCATGACACCATCAATTCGAAAACGCACACGAACACTGTCCTCAAGAGCTTCAATATGTATATCACTGGCTCTCTCGTTCACAGCCTGTTCAATAATTTTATTCACAAGGAGCACGATTGGTGCATTGTCCACCTCATCGTTGGTCTCCTCCTGCTTCTCTCTGGCACTTTGCTGCTCCCGTCGTTCTTTGGAATACGCTTCCGCCACCCGGGCAACCTGCTCGTTACCATAGTATCTTTCAATACCAAAACGGATATCAGAGGGTGTCGCCACCATGGCCTCAACCTGCATATTTGTCACAATCGAAAGGTCGTCAATCGCGATGATATCCATGGGATCTGCCATTGCCACACGGAGAATATTCGGATTGTCCGGATCCAATTCAAAGGGAACCACATTGTGCTTTCGCACAATCGACTCCGGCAGAAGAGCAATTACTTCCGGTGTCAGTTTAGCCTCCCGGATTTTTGCAATCGGAAATCCCATCTGCTGATGAAGAGCTTCCGCAATCTCGTTCTCGTCTGTAAAACGCAATTCAATCAGCGTTTCACCAAGCCGGAGTCCCAGTTCTCTCTGCTTTTTCAGAGCCTCCCCCAACTGTTCATTGGTGATTACGCCGGCATCAACCAGCAAATCACCCAGACGTTTTCTTTTTCTACCAATCATAAAACTTCACCCTTAGTTTTCTCTCTTTTCAACAGTTTCTTCTTTTGCATTTTTTGCCTTGCGTAGCTTGATGCCAGCCGCAATACCGATGGCGGCCACCGCACTAAACATCACAAGACGAATCAGATAGTACCCAAATGCTTCTAAAATTGTTGCCCCTTCCATACTTTAACACCTTCCTTATTTCATTCTATTCATTACCCCGTCAAAACAGAACCTGTCCTTACCCCACAGCCATTCTGTCTGAATTCTTTTTATCTACGGTTGGCCAGCTCTCTGGTGATATCCTCCCATGTCAAACCACATTCTGCCATCAGCACCATCATGTGATACAGAAAATCTGCTATCTCATATTTGAGTTCCTCGGCATTTGGATTTTTGGCCGCAATAATAATCTCCGAAGCTTCTTCCCCACATTTTTTCAGTATTTTATCAATCCCCTGGGTAAACAGATAATTCGTATAAGAACCTTCTTTGGGATGATTTTTTCTCTCCTCAATGGTTTCAAAATCTTCCTGAAGAATCGTCAGCGGATTGGTATCAACATAGTCTTTCTTTGCCAGCTCCTTGAAAAAGCAGCTGTAAGCCCCCGTATGGCATGCCGCCCCTACCTGATGAACTTTTGCAAGTATCGTATCGTTGTCACAGTCAAGCGCAAGTTCCTTGACATACTGGTAGTGTCCGGAGGTCTCTCCCTTGCACCACAACTCCTGGCGGCTACGGCTGAAATAGGTCATCTTGCCGGTCTCGCAAGTGGCACGATAGGACTCTTCATTCATATAAGCCAGCATCAGCACCTGACCAGTGCGGTAATCCTGTGCAATACAGGGAACCAGCCCCTTGTCGTCTGTTTTAAACTCAGAAAAAGGAATCGCCGACTCAAACACATTCATTTCAATTCCGGTTTCCTGCATATTGCGTTTCACTTTATACAAATCACGTCTCTCAAAATAATTGGTGGCCACACCTTCCACTTCTTTTATCTTCAACAAATCCTCCAAGTCATTGCGGAGCAGACTGTCTCGAATGATAATTCTCTTCCCGCAGGAACGAATCTTTTTCTCAAGTGGCTCCCCGGTATTCACATGCTTCAACAACAATGAAGACACCGGAAATGAAATTTTTTCAAAAGCCAGATCTTCATCCACCTCTACGAGAATCTTATCCACACCAAAGCGCGCTGCCGCTTCTTTGATTACGCCCTCATCCGGACAGATTTCATACTTAATCACAACCCGGTCAGCACCTGTGTAAAACGCTTTTTTCACATCTTCGAACCGTGCCGCATACATACCTACAATAAAAGGAATATCAATCTTTTTATTCACTTCTTTGAGGGTCGCCAAAAACTCTTCCCTCTCCTTCTCTATCTTGGAATAATTGTATAAAAATAATTCATCCGCTCCTGCGAAACAATAATCTTCTGCCATGGTCACCACATTGGCTGGCAGTTCATTCTCCCCGTTGATAAAGGGTATCAGCTTCTTGTAAGACACTTCGTTTCCTCCTCTATTCATCAAAGAACGCCCTTGGTAGAAAGGACTCCCTCAATTCTCTCATCAATCTGCGATGCCATATCCATGGACTTGGCAACCGCTTTAAACATCGCTTCCACCACATGATGGGTATTCTCTCCCGCCATCTGTCGGATATGTAGATTCATCTGGGCACCGCAGGCAAGTCCCATAAAGAACTCCTTCACAACCTCCGTCTCCATCGTCCCCAGACGTTCTGCTTTCAAATCAGCATCAAATGCAAAATAGGTTCTGCCCGAAAAGTCAAGTGACGCCAGCACAAGTGCATCATCCATAGGAAGAATAAAATAGCCGAAACGGGCAATCCCTGCCTTGTCTCCCAGGGCTTCCAAAAAAGCCTGCCCTAATACAATACCGGTATCCTCCACTGTATGATGGGCATCCACATGAGTATCCCCGTGCACCGTCACAGCCAAATCAAACAGACCGTGCTTTGCAAATCCCTCCAGCATATGATCAAAAAAGCCAATACCTGTATGGATGTCATACTGACCGGTTCCGTCAAGATCCAGTTCCACAATAATCTCTGTCTCTTTCGTATCTCTTTCACATCTTGCAAAACGACTCATGCGCTTTCCTCCTTCTGACTCACTCTGCATATCCTTTTCCATTATACCTTTTCAGGGCATAAAAAGCAAGGTTTTACCGCAAGTTTTCCTCGGCCCACTGTTCATACAAATCCGGCCTTCTCTCTCTGGTTCTCTGCACAGACTGTTCCTGTCTCCACTGCCGGATTTTTTCATGGTGTCCGCTCATCAAAACCTCCGGCACGGACCGCCCTAAAATTTCCACCGGTCTCGTGTATTGCGGATATTCCAAAAGACCATCGGAAAAACTTTCTGTCTCTGCGGAATCTTCGTTGTTCAAAACCCCCGGCACCAGTCTGGCAATGGCATCCATCATCACCAGCGCCGGCAGTTCCCCGCCGGTTAGCACATAATCACCAATAGAAACATAATCCGTAACAATTTCTTCCAGTACGCGCTCATCCACTCCCTCGTAGTGACCGCACAAAAAGACAATGTCACTTTCTGCCGAAAAATCTTTTGCCATACATTGGGAAAAGACATCCCCCTGGGGAGTAAGATAGACCACACGGGGGCGTTCACCCACCTCACTACAAATCTGTTCAAAGCAACGGTAAATCGGTTCTGCCTCCATCACCATGCCGGCACCTCCACCATAGGGATAATCGTCCACTTTGCCATGTTTGTCCAACGTAAAATCCCGTATATTCATGACCTTCAGCTCGATAAACCCTTCACTCACAGCCCGGCCCATAATGCTTGTGCTCATTGCCTGCTCAATCATTTCCGGGAACAGGGTCATCACATAGTATCTCATTCCATCAATCCTTTCATGATATGTGCTGTCACAACGCCTGCCTCCGTATCCACCTTTTTAATACAGTCCGGAATAACCGGAAAAAGCACTTCTTTTCCTTCATCCGTCCGGATTACAAAGACATTGTTGGCTCCGGTCTCAATCACATCTGTCACTTTGCCGATATGTGCTCCCTCTTCTTCCACCACATCCGCCCCAATGACATCACAGAGATAGTACTGACCCTCTTTCAGAGGCAGCGCATGTTCCCTCGTCACCATAAGATCACATTTCCGGAACCTCTCCACCTCATTGATGTTATTAAATTCTTTAAATTTTAGAATTACTATATTCTTAAAAAACTTTGCTCCTTCTACATGCAAAGTCTGATTGCCTTCTCTTGTCACAAGAATCACTTCATCACATTTTTTGAAGCGTTTTACATCGTCTGTTGTGGGGAAAACCTTTACCTCTCCCCGTATTCCGTGGGTTGTCGTGACAACACCAATTCGAAGTAAATCTTCCATTCGTTCAAATCCTTTCCTTCCTTCCGGCCATGAGCCATGCACCTCGCGAACACTGTTCGCTCGGTCATGGGCTTCGCCCGGCACTTTCCGGCCATGAGCCATGCACCTCGCGAACACTGTTCGCTCGGTCATGGGCTTCGCCCTATGACAATCCAGGAAAGGATTTTCTCTTGTGTAAACACAAGAAAATCCTTTCCTTTCTTGTCGCATGGCTCATGGCCTACATGCAAAACACCCCGCAAGCGGAGCTTGCAGGGCATCAAAGGTGTGGGTTGCCACACCTGCATCCTTATTGAATGTCTACCATAATCTTTTTGTCACCTTTGGAGCCAGCGGCACGGACAACAGTACGAATCGCCTTGGCGATACGTCCCTGTTTACCAATTACCTTACCCATATCTTCCGGTGCCACTGTAAGATTCAAAACAATCTGTTTTTCATCCTCTGTCTCTGTGACAACGACATCTTCCGGACTGTCTACTAATGCACTAGCAATCACTTCTACTAATTCTTTCATTACCAGCCCTCCTATTTTTCAATACCTGCCTGTTTGAACAAACGAGCAACAACGTCTGTCGGCTGAGCACCATTCTGCAGCCATTTCTTTGCTGCTTCCTCGTCTACCTTTACGACACATGGTTCCTGATTTGGGTCATAAGTACCGATCTCTTCGATGTTTCTTCCATCTCTTGGAGATCTCTCATCAGCAACTACAATTCTATAAAATGGTGACTTCTTCTGACCTAATCTCTTCAATCTGATTTTTACTGCCACGTCTTTCACCTCCTTATCTTTTTCTGAAAATCTATATCCATAAAAGGATTTCCTGTGGAAATACCTTCTGGAAAACGTAGTTACATTCCGCCAAAGGGGAACTTAAATCCGCCAAAGCCGCCACGTTTACGGCCTTTACCAGACATCATGCCGGACATCTGCTTCATCATCTTGCGGCTCTGTTCAAATTGCTTAATCAGCCGATTCACCTCGCTGATATCCACACCTGCACCATTGGCAATTCGGCGTTTTCTGGATGGATTAATAATAGCAGGGTTGGTCCGCTCCTCTAATGTCATGGAATAAATAATTGCCTCCGTGCCCTTCAGGGCATCATCGTCAATTTCCAAATCCGAAGGAAGTCCCATTCCCGGCAGCATACTGAGGATACTGGACAGACCGCCCATCTTCTTCATCTGCTGCATCTGTTCCAAAAAGTCATTGAAGTCAAATTCTGCCTTCTTGATTTTCTTGGCCATCTGCGCCGCCTTTTCCTCATCAATTTCGGCTTCGGCCTTTTCAATCAAAGACAACACATCACCCATACCCAAAATACGGGAAGCCATACGATCCGGATAAAACTGCTCCAAATCCGATAATTTCTCACCCATACCCACATAATAAATCGGGCGTCCGGTAACGGCACGAATCGAGAGCGCCGCACCGCCTCTCGTATCACCGTCCAGCTTGGTGAGCACAACGCCATCCACATTCAGTTTTTCATTGAATGTCTGCGCTACATTGACGGCATCCTGACCTGTCATGGAATCCACCACGAGAATTGTCTGGTGCACATCAATCTGTTCCTTTATATTCGCGAGTTCCTCCATCATATCTTCATCAATGTGAAGACGTCCGGCGGTATCGAGAATGACAACATTATTCCCATTGGTCTTTGCATGTTCCAGAGCAGCTTTCGCAATATCCACCGGATTGTGGTTTGTGCCCATGGAAAAGACCGGTACTTCCTGCTTATCACCATTGATTTGCAACTGTTCAATGGCTGCCGGGCGATAAATATCACAAGCCACCAAAAGCGGACGCTTACCCTTTGCTTTCAACTTTCCGGCAATCTTTGCCGTAGTGGTGGTTTTACCGGCACCCTGCAGACCACACATCATAATAACAGTAATCTCATTTCCCGGAAGAAGGTCAATCTCTGTGGTTGTTTCTCCCATCATCTTGACCAGTTCTTCATTTACATATTTAATAACAGTCTGTCCCGGTGTCAGACTGTTGAGCACGTCTTCACCTGTCGCCCTCTCCTGAACAGCCTTGATAAACTGTTTCACAACTTTAAAATTGACATCAGCCTCCAAAAGGGCCATCTTCACTTCCCGAAGAGCAGCCTTTACATCTGCTTCCGTCAGTCTACCCTTGCTTCGCAGACCCTTGAACACATTTTGCAGTTTTGCTGTCAGATTATCAAATGCCACGGCGGGTCACCTTCCTTTACATCAGTTCATAAATCTCTTCTGCCAGTGCTGTAATTTCCTTTGCAGTCTCTGCATCCTGTCCCTCTCTGGCGATACTTTCAATCTCCCGAAGTTTTTCCTTTGTGAGCCGGAACTTCTCCACCAGATGCAGTTTTTCTTCATATCCCTTCAAACGAATCCGGCAGCGCCTGATGGTATCATATACACCCTGCCTTGTAATCTGCCGTTCCTTCGCAATCTCCCCCAGAGAAAGATTGCTCAGCACATAATCCTCAAAGATCGAGCGGTGGTTTTCCTTCAACAACGCACCATAAAAGTCATACAAATAGGACAATTCCACGATCTCATCCAATTCGGAAAGAGATTTTTCTTCACTTCCCATAAAAACACCACCTGTAAAGTCTTTTTCTTTACAGGTGGTAAGTATAACGTATTTACCTTGAATTGTCAAGCAGTCAGACGGATTTTTTTCAAACCCGGTAATCGGTTTCGTTGGAAAGATGATAACAAAACTGTACAGCATGACGGTTATACTGGTTCAGACCGCCCATGAGACGAAGCTTTTCGTCCTTTTTCTGTGGCGGTGTACTCTGTCTCTTTTTCGTCTCCTGTTCCAGCATACTGGCAAAATCCATATCTCCTTTTTTCTGCCCTTCTTCCTGTCCGCGGTAGCGGTTTACTTTTACAACATTTCCAACAGGGTTTACAGTTCCATTGCCATAAATACGATCTGCTGCAGCTGCTTCAATCCCCTCCCTTGGCTTATTTCACTGGTAGCATTCAGACATCCCTGTCTGCATTATTCGTACTATCTTCTTATCTATTATCTATATCGGCAGAACCAGGGACTTCCATTATATCAAAATGTGCCGAAATCGCACAACCACTCCCCAGTGAGTGATATTTTTTCAGAATTCGTTCAGCCACCATTACCCCATTCTCCTGATTGGAATCCATCAGGATAACGATCTGCTGGGTAGAGCTGAAACGACTCGTCACATCCCCCCGGCGGAGCGAACGAACAATCGCCGATTCCAACAATACCAGAGAATCTTCCACCTTTTCTAATGACTGCTCTCCCCCTTCCGGCAATTCCATGGAAATGAGAATTACCTGAACATGCTGCCTATTGCGCTCGACATTTCGGGCAATAAACTGATAAATAAAGGAGAAGCGGTCGTACTCGACAGCATAGGCACCGGGACGATATTTGCGCTCGGCAATCTGGCGCATCAGCTGATCCAGATCCATCTGGGTTCCGTTCTGGCGGGAATTTTTCAATTCTTCCGGCATGGATGCATACAGATGATAATCATCCTTTCCATTATTCTTCACATAATACAGTGCCCTATCTGCTTTTTCGTAAAGCTGCTCGCAGTCCATCTCCTCCCCACCAAGATATTTGGTCATAATACCGATGGAGACGGAACAGATTCCATAACCGGCTTCTGTCTTGCGTCTGGCAAATAAATCAATGATACTCTGGGCTCGTCGGCATATTACACGTTCTTCATCAAGTTCGGGGAAGAATACCGCAAATTCATCACCACCTATACGGCAGACAAAATCCTTCTCTCTTGCATTCTCGCGAATGACATCCGCAAAAATCTGAATGAGTTCGTCTCCCGCTTTGTGTCCATAGGTATCATTCACCTGCTTAAAATTATCCAAATCCATCATAAAGAAAGTTCCACAGGATTTCGGATGAAGCAGGTAATTATTGATTTTCTCCTCAAAATAACGCCGATTCAGAAAACTTGTGAGAGAATCCCTGGCCAGTTCGCTCTGGGTCTCCTGTGCGCTCTCGGCAAATACCTGCCGGAGAAGTGCACCTGCCTCTGTCAGCTCTCCTTCCTCGTTACTTTCGCACTCCACACTATCTTCGTCAATGGTAAAACCTTCATCCAAAAGGCTCAAAAAGACATCTACAATATGCGGATCAAATTGAGTCCCACGTCCACGAATCAACTCATTTATGGCTTCTTCCTGCGACAGATGGCGGCGGTACGCCCGGTCTGATGTCATTGCCTCATAGGCATCAGCCACTGCGATAATACGGGAAATTTCCGGAATCTCATCTCCTTTTATCCCTACATATCCGGATCCGTCGTACCATTCATGATGATATCGCACACCTTCTTCCACACCAGGGATAAAGCGGGTATTTCGGACAATCTCTGCACCTATGGAAGCATGCTTTTTCACACACTCATATTCGTCCGATGTCAGTTCAGCAGCCTTATTCAAAATGGAATCCGGCGTAGCAATCTTTCCAATATCATGTAATAGCGCAATATAATACAGTTTCTCAATATTTTCTTCGGAATATCCCATTCTTCTGGCAATTCCCCTGCTATATAAAGCAACGTGTACGGAATGCTGTTTGGCATAACGGTCTTTCGTATCAATCGCATGAGCAATTGTGACCATGGATTGCAAAAAAAGCCGGTCAATCTGATTTTTCTGTCTAACAATCTGAGCATCCTGCTGGCGTCTCAACATCGTAAGTTCCACAATATGATCAATACGCGCCCGTAAAATCTCAGGCTCAAAGGGCAAAGAAATAAAATCCATAGCCCCTGCTTTGAGTCCGCGAAGTTCACTTTCCGTATCCTTTTCACTCATCATCAAAACGACGGGAATTTCACACTTTTTGTCATCTGCTTTCATTTTTTCCAGCACTTCAAATCCATCCATACCTGACATACTGGCATTCAAAAGTACCAGATCCGGCGTGGAAGATTCCAAATAATCCAAAACATCACTGCCCGTCTGGACGAGTGCCACTTCATAATCGTCACAGAAAACAGTCTCCATATATCGAAGCGCCACTTTTGTATTGTCGGCTGCCAGTATTTTGGGTTTCTTCGCCATCTTATTACTCCTCCCGTTTCCACAAATCTTCCAAAGTTGTACAAATCCCAAATTCCTTGCACATTGTATAACAACGTCTGTCATTTCCGTGCTTTTTCTCTGTTTTAACCGCCCGGATCAATAGATTCTTAGGGGTATGTTCCATCTCAATAAATTCCAGTATCTGAACCGCATAACCCTGTTGTTCCAGTAAATTGGCCCTCACCGCATCCGTCAGAAGAGCCGACATTCTTTCCTTAATCAGACCATATTTCAGCACCGGCTGCAACAATTCACTTTGAATCTGCCGGTTTACTTCATGCTGGCAACAAGGCACGGAGAGAATGACACCGGCTCCCCAGCGCACAGCCTTATCCAATGCAAAATCTGTCGCCGTATCACAAGCATGGAGCGTCACAACCATATCTACCTCTTCGACTCCTTCAAAGGAACTGATATCTCCTTCCAGAAAAGTAAGTTCTTCATAACCAAATTTTGGGGCAAGTTCATTACAGTGACGAATCACATCAGACTTCAAATCCAGTCCAATCATCCGAACCTGATATCCTCTCTGGATTTTCAAAAAATAATACATAGCAAAGGTAAGATAGGATTTGCCGCAGCCAAAATCCACAATGGTAATTTCCCTGTCCTTTGGTAGTTCCGGCAGGACGTCCCGGATAAATTCCAAAAAACGATTAATTTGCCTGAACTTTTTATATTTTTTATCCCGTATTTTTCCTTACGCAGTCTGTACACCCAGTTCCACAAGGAAGGGAACCGGTTCATTTTCAGGAAGAATATACTGCTTTTTGCGGTTGTGTGTCAACTCAACCTTCACCGAATGCTTCTGAAGCCGGGATTTTATCGTCACCTTGCCCTTCTTACTGACAAGAACCGTGTACTGCTTTTGTGCCGTACGAAATTCCATCTGACGGTACATACCGGCAAGCAATTTAAGAATTTGCTCCAGCGCTTCCTCTTTGGTCCGATTCTGGTGAAACACCTGGTTGTTGCGGTATTCTGAAAACTGAAACAGAATACTGCCCCTTTCTTCGTAAGGACGAACATCAATCTTACGTGCCTCATCCAATTTTCTTGGGTTACTGATTATCATATGCACAAAATTCTGTCCCAGACACTGCTCCAGCAGCTCCCGCAATTTTTCCATATTCTTCCTTCCCCCCTTCGGTCACCCTACGGAAAACAGCCCCCGGACCGAAATCCGAGGGCTGGTCGTCATTCTAATTAAACCGGATAAGTCTGATTTTCTTTATCTGCCAGCGTAGCATCTACTTTCGTCCTCTGCGCTTCACGGTATTTAAAGAAATCTACAGCAACCTGCGGGAACAGAGCATACGACAATACGTCCTCATCCTGCTCCTTCCACTGGGACATCTCTGCCTCCAATTTCTCCAGCTGCGGCTCAATCAAATCGGCCGGACGACAGGTAATCGGCTCTGTATCACCGATACATTTCTTCTGAACTTCCGGATCAAATGGTTTAACCGTCTGTCCAAACTCACCGGAAAGAAGTTTCTTGGATTCCTTTGTCACCATCTTGTAGCGCTCACCGGAAACCACATTCAGAACAGCCTGGGTACCTACAATCTGAGAAGACGGTGTAACCAAAGGCGGCTCGCCGAAATCTTTTCTCACACGTGGCACTTCTTCCAGCACCTGTTCATACTTGTCTTCCTGTCCCATTTCCTTCAATTGGGAAACCAGGTTAGAAAGCATACCGCCCGGAACCTGATAACGCAGTGTATTGATATTAACACCAAGCACTTTCGTATTCATCAGACCACTTTCCAGTGCCTCTTCGCGAAGCGGACGGAAATACTCTGCAATCTCAGAAAGCAGATTCTGGTCAAGGCCGGTATCATAAGGTGTTCCCCGGAATGTCTCAACCATCACTTCGGTGGCCGGCTGGCTGGTACCAAGAGCAAACGGACTCATAGCAGTATCAATAATATCACAGCCTGCTTCTACTGCTTTCATGTATGTCATGGAAGCCACACCGGATGTATAATGGGTATGAAGATCAATCGGAATCTCCACTGCCTCTTTCAGAACAGTCACAAGCTCAGTTGCCTTGTATGGAGTCAAAAGACCTGCCATATCTTTAATACAAAGGGATTTTGCTCCCATATCCTCAATTTTCTTCGCAATATCTTTCCAGTAATCCAGTGTATAAGCATCACCTAATGTGTAGGAAAGAGCAATCTGAGCGTGTCCCTTCTCCTTATTTGCTGCTTTCACTGCTGTCTCCAGATTGCGAATATCATTCAGACAATCAAAAATACGAATAATATCAATACCATTGGCAATGGATTTCTGAACAAAATATTCAACAACATCATCCGCATAATGATTGTAACCCAAAATATTCTGTCCGCGGAAAAGCATCTGCAGTTTCGTATTTTTAAAACCATCGCGTAACTTACGAAGTCTCTCCCATGGATCCTCCTTCAAAAAACGAAGGGAAGCGTCAAAGGTTGCACCGCCCCAGCACTCCACGGCATGGTAGCCAACCTGATCCATCTTGTCGATAATCGGAAGCATCTGCTCGGTCGTCATACGGGTTGCAATCAGAGACTGATGTGCGTCACGAAGAATCGTCTCTGTAATTTTAATTGGCTTTTTCTTTGTCTCTGCCATCTCATAACCTCCTAATTTTTATACTCCATAAATTGCCATAAACACACCGGCCGCTACCGCTGTACCGATAACGCCTGCCACGTTTGGTCCCATTGCATGCATCAGAAGGAAATTCGTCGGATCCGCATCTGCACCCACTTTCTGGGATACACGGGCTGCCATCGGAACCGCCGATACACCGGCAGATCCAATCAGTGGATTAATCTTTCCTCGCGTCACAAGACACATCAGTTTACCAAACAGAACGCCTGCTGCTGTACCAAAGGCAAAAGCAACCAGACCAAGAACTACAATTTTCAATGTTGCCACATTCAGGAACGCAGAACCTGTGGTTGTGGCACCGACAGAGGTTCCCAGCAAAATTACGACAATGTACATCAGTGCATTAGAAGCCGTCTCAGTCAGCTGTCCAACCACACCGGATTCTTTAAACAAGTTACCAAGCATAAGCATACCAACAAGGGGAGCTGTACTCGGCAGAATCAAACATACCACAACGGTAACGACGATTGGGAAAAGAATTCTCTCCAATTTGGATACCGGACGGAGCTGCTCCATCTTAATCTCTCTTTCCTTCTTCGTCGTCAAAAGTTTCATAATTGGCGGCTGGATAATCGGAACCAGTGACATATAAGAATATGCCGCCACCGCAATGGAACCCATCAAGTGTCCCTGCTGCAACTTTCCGGCAAGGAAAATCGAGGTAGGACCATCCGCTCCACCAATGATGGAAATTGCTGCAGCCTCTCCTCCATTGAATCCCCAAAGGAGTGCAAGGATGTACGCTGCAAAAATACCAAATTGTGCTGCCGCACCCAGAAGAAAACTCTTCGGATTGGCAATCAACGGTCCGAAGTCCGTCATGGCGCCAACTCCAAGGAAAATCAGAGACGGCAGAATACTCCACTCATCCAGCATGAAGAAATAATGTAACAGTCCGCCGGCTGCTCCCTCCGTTGCCGGTTCAGCAATGATAAGCGGATAAATATTGGCCAACAACATACCAAATGCAATCGGCACTAACAGTAATGGCTCATAGCCCTTTTTGATTGCCAGATACAGAAATACAAAGGCAACCAGTATCATAACATAGTTTCTCCAGTCAATTCCTTCCTGAAAAAACGCTGTCTGTTTAATCAGATTCGTTATTACTTCCATCTACATTACCTCCGGTTATTTTCATTTGCTGAATCAGTCCATCGTAGCCAGTACTTTTCCTGCTTCAACCATATCACCAGAGTTTACATTGATGCTTGCAATCGTACCATCCTGAGGAGCAACAACTTCATTCTCCATCTTCATGGCTTCCAGAAGAAGAATCACTTCACCCTTCTTCACGCTCTGTCCCGGATTTGCCTTAACAGACAAAATCTTACCAGGCATTGGTGCTGTTACCTCTACAGAACCTGCACTTCCGGATGCTGCCGGAGCCTTTGGAGCCGGTGCTGCAGGTGCCGGAGCTGGTGCTGGTGCTGCTGCCGGAGCCGGTGTTGCTGCCGCAGGAGCTGCCCCACCTGCCTTTTCCTCTACGGTTACATCATATACAGTGCCATTTACAGTAATTGTATAACTTTTCATGTCTATATCCTCCTTAATTAAACGTACGTTTTTTAATCGAACGAATCACCAGTCCATCTGCCGGAACAGGAACTCCTGTCTCTGCTTCCATCTGTGCGGCAATGGCCGCCATAATGACAGCAACGATCTGTGTGTCGTCATTTACTACCGGTTTCTGTTCCTGCACTACTTCCTTCTTCTCCACCGGTTTATCCTGCACCGGTGCCGGAACTGCCTTCTTTTCAAACAGTTTCGGAATGAATTTCAAAAGAAAAATAATGATGGAAATCAGGATCAGAACTACAAATACGGTCCCCATACCAATCAGGGTGTTGATCAGAGCCTCACCCGGCCCAACCTGGGCATTTACTTTTTCCAAATCAAGCAACAACATTCCATCACCTCATTCCGAACATCTGGAGTGCATAAATCAAGTGCTTACGAAGCTCATTACCCGGAATTATATTATCCACATAGCCTCTTCTGGCAGCGGCCTCTGCACCATCCTGAAGTTTGTCAAATTCTTTCGCTTTCTCCTCCAGTGCTTCCTTCGTATTGGCGGCACCGGTAATCTCATCTTCACACATAATCTGTGCAGCTACTTTGGCATCCATCACGCCAACTTTAGCAGACTCCAGTGCAAGAACCAAATCTGCTCCGATGTGCTTGGAATTCATGGTCACATAAGCACTGCCATAAGCTTCTCCGGTAATGACATTAATTCTTGGAACATCTGCACTGGCAAAGGCATAAGTCAAATCAGCAACTGCTTGGGAAATGGTTTTCTCCTCTTCCATTGTCGCTGCATATTCCTTCGCATTGGTCAGCGTAATAACCGGAATTCCAAAGGCATCGCAGAAATATGTAAACTGCTCTGCTTTTTTGCATCCGGCGGTGGAAAGAACACCCTCTGCCGAGTTCGCAATGGCACCTATGGTAACGCCATCAAGAGACATCAGGCCAATCACCATCTCTTTGCCGTAGTCGGCTTTCAACTCAATAAATTTCGTATCATCTGCCAGCTGTGTCAACGCTGCCTTTGCATCGGTAGCATATCCTTCAAAGCCATCCAGAACACGATTGGCATCATCCGAATTCTCAACAATAACAGCGGCTCCTGCATTGGCCGGAAGAAGATCAATCAGCTCACGAATCATCATAAACACTTCATTTTCATTCTCGCATACCAAATCCACATTACCGGCTTCTGCCTGGAATGCCGCATCGCTGGTATCACATTTTTCCACACGGTTCCCCGCAATGGCATTGGGCGAATTCACAAAAAGCTTTCCGTTCGCCTGATCCATCAGGATGATATCACCCAGTTTGGAAGAAACGGCCACGCCGCCTCCACAGGATCCAAGAATCGCATCAATCTGCGGAATCACACCGGACGCTTTTACCTTCGCCATATAAATTTCACCAAATCCTGCCAGTGCATCCATCGCCTCCTGGACACGGATACCGGCACAATCAATCAGTCCAATCACCGGTGCGCCCGCCTTAATCGCCATCTCATAAATTCCGGCAATCTTCTTTGCGTGCATCTCACCTACCGAACCATTTAATGCGGTTACATCCTGACTGTAGATATAAACCAGATTCGAATTCACAACACCGTAACCAGTGATTACGCCGTCGGCCGGCACTGCTTTTTCCTGCATGTTGAAATCGGTATTTCGCTTGGTAATCAATCCGCCAATTTCAACAAAACTGTTGGCATCAACAAGGGATTCAATCCGCTCTCTTGCTGACATTTTAGCTGAGTTACTCATTTGCAGCCCTCCACTTTCTGTAATATTTTATATAAAACTCAAATTTTATCCAATTGTAATTGTAACGCTTTTTCTCCTCATTGGCAACAACTATTTGAATTATTTTTTTGGCAGCTTCATATACTGTAAAAAACCTTTTCTCCGGAGTTCTTTATGAAGCTTTCCAGACTGTCTGCTCTCCTGCTTGTGGGGGTACTTATCTTCACCCACATCTTTCTGGACCAGCAGTTTCATCCTTTTGTGCCGATTGCCGATGAGGCTGTCCTGCCGGAACCGGAAATTCAGATTCCGGCCATTTCTTCCCCACCGAAGGCACCTACTCTCCACGCTCACTACGCCTGTGTCATGGACAGCACATCCCACCGTGTCCTATACGGAAAAGAAGAAAATGCGAAAGCCCCCATGGCAAGCACCACAAAGATAATGACCGCTCTGCTTGCTCTGGAATCCGGCCGCACAGGAGAAACCGTAACCGCCAGTGCCAAGGCTGCTTCCATGCCCAAGGTACATCTGGGGATGCAGGCGGGTTATCAATATACATTGAAAGATCTTCTCTATTCCCTGATGTTGGAATCCCACAATGATACGGCTGTGGCTATCGCGGAGCATCTGGGCGGCTCTGTAGAGGAATTTGCTAAAAAAATGAATGAGAAAGCAGCCAATCTTGGCATGAAGTCCACCCATTTTATCACCCCCAATGGATTGGACGCCGATGGCCACTACAGCACTGCCTCTGACATGTGTCTTCTCGCCAGCTATGCCATACAGAATAAGGATTTTCTGGAGCTGGTACAGACAAAATTCTACCGGTTCACCGATATTTCCGGCAAAAGAAGTTATTCCCTTACCAACCGGGATGCTTTTCTTTCTTATTACGATGGTGCTCTGGGAATCAAAACCGGTTTTACCGGGAAAGCCGGCTACTGTTTTGTGGGGGCTGCCAGACGGGGCAACACAACACTAACCAGTTGCGTTCTGGCCAGCGGATGGCCCCCTGACAAATCATGGAAATGGACGGATACAAAAGCCCTGATGGACTATGGCATGAACAATTTTACCTTTTCTAAACTACCGGTCCAGGATCTTTCCATTGTAAAAATCCCCGTCAAGGATGGCAAAAAGGAGTATGTATCCCTGAAGCAGCCGGAATCAGACAAAGTGCTCACCGGCAGTTTTGATGCCCTGCGGATTACGTATCAGATTCCGGACTCCCTGTGTGCCCCGATACGCAAAGACACGCCGGTAGGAACTGTTTCTTTCTATATAAACGGTAAACTTTTTCAGAAAGTATCGGTTTTCCCATCAGAAAACATTGAAAAATCCTGCTTTTCTGATACAATAGAAAAGGTATTGAATACATGGATGGAACTCTTCGGTTTCTAAAAGGCAAAATATTTTTCCAAAAAAGTCTTTACTTTTGAAACCAAACGTGATATGGTATACCCATAGTACGTTTTACAAGAACGAAGGTGTTCTCATTCATGGGGGCACCTTTCTTTTTTGTCAGGCGTCGGATATTCAATAAACAAGGGAAGGAAGGAATTTAACTATGCAGAAAAATGTAATTGAAGATGTTTTCGGAACAAAAGTTTTTAATGATGATGTCATGCAGGAATACCTGCCGAAGAAGACATATGCCCAGTTGAAGGACACCATTGAAAATGGAGAGGAATTAGCTCCGGAAGTAGCCAATGTAGTAGCTCACGCCATGAAAGAATGGGCACTGAAAAATGGAGCCACTCATTATACTCACTGGTTCCAGCCTATGACCGGTGTAACAGCCGAGAAACATGACTCATTCCTGAGTCCTGAATCAAACGCTCACGCCGTACTGGAATTCTCCGGTAAAGAATTAATCAAAGGTGAGCCAGACGCTTCTTCTTTCCCATCCGGCGGACTTCGTGCAACCTTTGAGGCAAGAGGATATACAGCATGGGATTGTACCTCTCCTGCCTTTCTTCGTGAGGATGCCATCGGTACTGTACTTTGCATTCCGACCGCATTCTGCTCTTACACAGGAGAGGCACTGGACAAGAAAACTCCTCTTCTTCGTTCCATGGAAGCCATCAGCAAGCAGGCAGTCCGTGTCCTGAAGTTGTTTGGCAATGATGATGTCAACAGTGTGAAATGTTCCGTTGGTCCGGAGCAGGAGTATTTCCTGATTGACCGCGACCAGTTTTTACAGCGTGATGACCTGATTTTTACCGGCCGTACCCTGTTTGGTGCTATGGCTCCAAAAGGGCAGGAACTGGATGACCACTATTTCGGAAGCATCCGTGAACGTCAGGCTGCCTTTATGAAAGAGTTAAATGATGAACTTTGGAAACTGGGAATTCTCTCAAAAACCCAGCATAATGAGGTTGCTCCGGCTCAGCACGAGATGGCGCCGATTTACAGCACGGCGAATATCGCAACCGACCACAACCAGCTTGTAATGGAGACCATGAAGAAAGTGGCTCGTCGTCACAACCTGGAGTGTCTGCTTCATGAGAAACCATTTGCCGGCGTCAATGGTTCCGGTAAACATGATAACTGGTCTCTTGTCACCAACACAGGAAAGAACCTTCTGAGTCCCGGCAAGACACCATATGACAACAAACAGTTCCTGTTGTTCCTGTCTGCGGTAATCGCAGCCGTGGATGACAACGCTGCTCTGTTGCGTATGTCCGCTTCCAATCCGGGAAATGACCACCGTCTTGGTGCCAACGAAGCACCTCCGGCAATCATCTCCATCTTCCTCGGCGAGCAGTTGGAAGATATCGTAGATCAGATATTGGAAAATGGTACTGCGACTCATAGTAATAAGGGTGAAAGAATGGATATCGGCGTTCACACCATCCCACCAATCAAAAAGGATGCGACCGACCGTAACCGTACATCACCATTCGCCTTCACCGGCAATAAATTCGAATTCCGTATGGTGGCATCTTCTATGTCAATTGCAGGTGCCAACACCGTATTGAACGCTACTGTAGCTGATGTTCTGCAGGATATGGCAGATAAGCTGGAAAAAGCGGATGATTTTGACAAGGCTGTCGATGATGTAATTTATGAAACCCTGAAAGCTCATCAGAAGGTTATCTTCAATGGTAACGGCTACTCTGACGAGTGGGTTGCTGAAGCTGAAAAACGTGGTCTTCCAAATGTGAAGACAATGGTTGACGCTACTGCTTCCCTGCTGGATCCAAAAACCATCAAGATGTTTGAGAGACAGCATGTATTTAACCAGACTGAACTTGAATCCCGTGCTGAGATTAATTATGAAGCTTACGCAAAAGCAATCAACATCGAGGCAAAGACTATGATTGAGATGGCTTCCAAACAGTACATCCCGGCTGTTATCAGCTACGTAACCAGTCTGGCAGATTCCATCAACAGCATTTCTGCCGCTTGTGCAGAGGCTGATATGTCGGTACAGAAATCTCTGTTGACAGACTGCTCTGCTCTTCTTGCTGAGACGCAGAAAGCACTGACTGCTTTGAAGGATGCGGATAAAAAAGCCAATTCCATGGAAGAAGGCAAAGAACAGGCTGAGTTCTTCCGTGATACGGTATTTACCGCTATGGCAGATCTTCGTGCTCCGATTGATAAGCTGGAAATGCTGGTGGATAAAGAATACTGGCCAGTACCATCTTATGGGGATATGCTCTTTGAGGTATAAGAAAGTTTCCTAATTAAATAAATAGAAAGAGAAAGGATAGGGAATCACTCAAAGCAGACTAATTCGCAAAGCGAATTAATGCTTTTCGTCGATTCCCTATCCTTTCTCTTTCTATATTAAAATCATGAAAATTTCTTTACTTATAGTGAGAGTTACGAAAGCTTTTCTTTGGCTAGATAATTCCGCACGTCAATCAGATCCTCAAAAATTTCGAAGGATAATTTTTGCATTTCCTCACCGGGTTCCAGCAGGTCAGGGACATGAAGGACCCGAAGCCCTGCCGCGGCGGCCGACCGAACCCCATTCCAGGAGTCCTCAATGGCAAAGGTTTCCTCCGGCATCAGTTTCATGACTTCACAGGCATGGAGATAAATGTCCGGCTCCGGCTTACTTCTCTTTACCATATCACCACCAATGATGACTTCAAAGAATCCGGCGAGCCCGGTCTGGGTCAATTCTTCCAGCACAGTCTCATATCTTGTGGAGGATGCCAGCCCCACACGGTAACCATTGATTTTCAGAAAACTAAGAAGTTCCCG
Source organism: Eubacterium sp. (assembly GCA_022767895.1). GTDB lineage: Bacteria > Bacillota > Clostridia > Lachnospirales > Lachnospiraceae > Eubacterium_F. The sequence continues at coordinate 4,246 of JALENH010000042.1, read as the reverse complement.
CACCCCCGGTTTCAGTGGCATGCCATTCCGGGCAATCTTTTTATCAAACAACTCTCTGCTCTCCTGCCGGAATGCCTCATAATCAAACTCATCACCATACACTTCTTGTATAATCTTCTTTGTGCCTGCAGCGGAAACGCCAATTACCCGGCGAAAGGCTTCCTCGATATTGGGAATCCTGTACTTTTCCGCCACCACACGCCAACAACTGAGGATAAGATTTTCTGTATCAAAAATGACACCATCCATGTCAAAAATAATCTGCTTTTTCACTTGATGCCTCCTTGATGCTATAACTATATTTCTATTTCAATTTGTCAATAATCAATTTATTCATGATATCATAGCAATTCCAATCATCTTTTTGGGCATGAATTCCCGCCTGCACTATCAAGTACTGAATATGCTAACATTCTACCAACATGAAAATTTTAACATTTTCTTACAAAATATACAAGTTTCACTTTCCTTGTGTTTCCGCATTTTCATACACAACACCCATATATGTTGATATGGGTTATTAACAACTCTGATTTATGGCGGGTGAACGGACTAAATGGGTTGTTCTTTTCTGGGAACCGTAAAATATACCGGTGTTCTATCGGGGATTACGGTCTAAATTCTGAGTATGGGGCATACGACACGTAATTGTTAACAGAATCTATGGAGGGTGACGAACTAAATAAGATATTTCTGCAATTTGGGGGTAAAGGTGTGTCGGAGGACTCCCTGTTTTACGGTTCAATTTGGCTTGTTGCGTTGTATAGACCGTTAGGCTTTGCTGAGACTGGGGGATTGTTACCGCCAAGATTTTTCATTTCATTGAATAGTCCGTAATTGATTAGACAGCGTGCTGATTTTACGGTTCTACAAGGAGAAAGGAAAATGTCGTCCCACATCGTTATTCTATACTATTTACTAACTGGTCTATTTGTCTTTTTAATGCAATTGTTTTAATACGTCTCCATTTCCAAATGTTCTTTTGTACCGCGCTACCCACCTTGCAACAGCAGGATCCATATTATCTATCTTAATCGGACCTACCGTGCATTCAAATCCATATGACAGCATTACTTCTTTTGCTTTCATGCTGACATCGTAACACGTAGCGTCATCATAATTATTACAGTACACGTTAAGCGTAATCATTACCTTCTGAATTCCCTCATTGCCAACCAAATCATAATTACCGCCGGAAATATCAGATAATTCTACGTCACAGTATGGGAATGTTGTTAATTTGGGCGTTGTGTACCGACCAACGGTGCAAACATCTTTCATTTTCGCTTGGAATAGCGAATAAAATGTGTTCCAATCAAAGCCTGTCGATTTATACCACCGCCTTTCTCTATCATTTCTGATGGATTTTTTCATTTTTCTTCTTTACTTGTCCCATTCAAGACGGCTACAATTCGAGCCGCCAGTTTGTTGACTATTATAAATTTTATTGCTATAATATTCCTACAGTTTGAGCGGTGACAAGCCCGCCCTTTCTGTATACCCTAGGCTGATTTATTCAGCCTTTTCTTTTTGTTTCGGTTTATATTGTTCGTCTCCTGTCTCAATATACAGGATAAAATCATTTATTTTCTTTTCATCCCATCCGGCGGCTCTTAATCCTAAGATAACCCTTGATGCCTCTTGCATGTTCATATTGTCCATGTCCACTCCTTTCCCCTCTAGACTTCGCTTACCCTCTGCCTATCGGTCATTATCTCGTTATCTCCTTGACAATTATTATCGTAATATAAGTGCGTTATATCACCAATAGTATAAGTGCATTATTTTTTATATTTCTCCATTCTATCAAGTTCAGCGGCAACAACTTCTTTTATGAATGTGTTTGGCTTTTCTATTCCGAGTTGTTTCATTCTGTCTCTGGTACCTCTTGGAAATATAATATTTATTCTGTCGTTTCTTTTTTCGTACTCTCTTACTGCTTTTCGTTGTGCTTCTGTTGTTCTAAGTGTTTCACTTTCCATATATTAACATCTCTTTTCTATTATAAGTGAAATAATTTACAGCAACATAAGTGCATTATATTGTCAATATATTTTTGGTACACAAGTGCATTATAAATTTATTATGCTTTATTATTAACTGCTATACTGTAATACTATAATACCTCGCTGCACTGTATGTATTATATAATCACTTAGTATACTACAATGGATTACTATACTGGCTATATTATTTACCAGAGAACAGAATAACAGAATCAGTATACAGATACAGTATACAGATAACAGATGTCTACATAGTGTATGCATACCGTATACATATGTTATATAAAACATCAAAAAAGACCGCCATTGCCGACGGTCTCTCGTTCTATGCATACATCAATTTCCCCTTTGGTTCTGGTATTTCTCTGCCTATCTCTCTAGCTGTTTCTATCCATTCAGATATTACTAAATCAGCATTTTTCAGTGCTATTTCTATCGTTTCACCATCTGCCATGCATCCGGCAAGCTCTGGAACCTCAACAATGAATTTATTGTCTATCTCTGACCAATATATTATTCTCTCGTATTTATACATGTTCTATATCCTTTCCATACTCATAAATAGCATCGCTTGGTAAATCTATTTTATCGTTCCAAAAAATGCAAGTTCTGCTTTGGTCAAGTTGTACTTGCTGAAAAAGGCCGCAAATTTCCCGTAAATCCTTGTAGCTTTCTATTGTTCTTATATCGTCATTTACATCATATAAAACTTCTTTTCCGTCATCAAAAATAACCTTCAGAATGTAATTATCCAACGGTTTTACGCTCTTTATTCTTGGAATCATTCCAACACCTCCAAACATCAGAAGAAACCGCCTATAATGGCGGTAACTTCTTTATATTCTGGCTATCCCACATTTCAAGTAGTTCTTTTTGGTTCTGCTTCATCCACTCCGTAACAAGCTCTTTTGCTTTCTTTGGTAAATCTCCCTCGGTCATTTCCATTGTTTTCAAGTCGAAAATTCCGATATGCTCTCCATACAAAGCGTGTATGTGGCTTGGTTCATGTTCCTTTGGCTTAAAAAACATTTTTATTACTATTCCGTAAAATCTGCTTATTTCTGGCATTTCATTTCCTCCTTTCTGCCTGTCGGTCATTGTCTTTCGACAATATTATAATATCATATTTTTATTACTTTGTAAAGTGATATTTTCATATATTTACTAAAAGTTATATTTCTTTTTTTCTTCCTCATCTTCTACGTATTCTATTAAGTCTTTAGGTTGCATATCTAATATAATACAAATCCTATTAATGCTTTCTAGTGATATGTTTGTGTTTTCGTTCCTTATTTTTTTCAGTGTGTCCTGGCTTAATATCTTCGTTTTTTTGGCTTTGTATGTGTTAAATCCTCTTCTTTCCAAAGCGTCCGCAACATTTATTTTATACTTTAACAATATATCACTCCTTTCTATATTATCAATATATATTATGATATGGCAAAAGTCAATAAAAAATATTTCTTAAAAAAGTTATAAAAACGCTTAACTATCACTTTATAAAGTGATATTATAATATCAACAAAAAAAAGCCGCCGGACATCCTGCAAGATACACCGACGGCACCAATCAAATAAAGAAAGGTTAAGGTGATAATATGTCGAATACAGTTAAACTACAAGGAATAAGCGGACAACAGAAAGGGACGCCAACGAAGGATTTGAGGGTTGGCGATATTATCATTTGGAATTTTGGTTATAGGTCAGAAGTGGTCGAAATTACACCAAGCAAGACAGGAAAAACAATTACATTTATGTTGAAATCATTTTCTGATGGAATTGTGAGAAGCCGCAAAATGGGAGCTGATAGGTTGGTTGTTATTGAAGAAAAAGAATCAGAAGAGCCAACGAATGAAGTAGAAAAGGCAATCAAGAGCCGTAAAGAAAGAGTCTGTGAAATTTTCTCTGTAAATTAAGATTTTCTATGATAATTAGAGGGCCAAAGCCGCTGTTCAAGTGGTTCTGGCCTTGCTATATAAATAACAGATTTTTACAGGCATGTCAAGAAAACCTAGAAAATCTAGGCTGATTTTCCATGCTATTTTTCTAATCAGGCATTCTGTCTGGATACATGATTGTTAATTCGCCGCGCACTTTTCCCCAGTTTCTGATTGGCATAGTCCATTTTTTTGTCGCTTCAAAGGTAGCCAAGTATAATGCTTTTAATAACGCCTGTGAACTTGTAAATACGCTTCTCTGGCGATTTAAGCGACGATATGAAGCATTAAGTGACTCGATGGC
>JALENH010000035.1 GCA_022767895.1 Eubacterium sp. | reverse complement strand
CGCGTATCATAATGGTATCCAGTTCTACCTGATTGAGAGCATTTTTCCCTTCCAGAAGATAGTTCAATGTATCATTGATATTCTCCACCGCTCTCTTGACCCCCATGCCGCGATAACGTGAGATATCCGTATCCCGAAGCTCCACCGCTTCAAAAGCACCCGTGGATGCACCGGAGGGAACAGCAGCACGTCCCACTGCACCTCCGCACAATTTCACTTCTACCTCTATCGTCGGATTTCCACGTGAATCCAGGATTTCCCTTCCTCGAATGGTATTGATGCGATATGTTTGCAACATAAAAAAAGCCTCCTGTTTTTTTGTTAGTATAAACAGAAGACTTTTTTCTTATTCCGCTATATTCTTCATTTTTTATGTCTCTTACTCTTTTTGTTTTCCTCATCCTCAAAAGATTTGTCAAGCTGCTCCAGAATTTTCTTCTGTTCTTTGGTAAGCTTGGTGGGAACATCCACAATCAAATCCACATAATGATTACCTCTCATCTTCCGATTACGAAGAGATGGTACTCCCTTGCCACGGAGACGCACTCTCGTACCAGTCTGGGTTCCGGCTTTTACGTTGTATGCCACATCTCCATCAATCGTTGGTATCACTACATCACCACCAAGAACAGCACGTGGATAAGAAATTTTCACAGTGGAATAAATGTCATAATCCGAACGCTGGAATTCTTTGTGACGCTCTACATATACCTCTACCAACAAATCGCCTCTGGCTCCGCCGTTTTTCCCCGGCTCACCTTTCCCGCGAAGACGAACGCTCTGACCGTGATCAATTCCCGCCGGAATAGTAACCTGAAGTTTTTCTTTCTTGCTTGTGTATCCCTGTCCATGACAATCCGGACATTTTTCCCTGATTATCGTTCCCTTGCCACCACAGGCAGGACAGGTGGTAACATTCTGAACCATTCCAAAAAGAGACTGTTGGGTCTGTACAATCTGTCCACGGCCACCACACTGACCACATTTCACCGGACTGGTTCCCGGTTTAGCTCCGGAACCACCACAGGTTTTACATTCTACCTTAGAGGGAATTTCAATTTCTTTCTCCGTACCAAAGCAAGCCTCTTCAAAAGTGATTTTTACCTGTGTCCGAAGATTGGCTCCCCGCTGTGGCGCATTGGGGTCCGAACGTCTCCGGCCACCACCAAAGCCACCGCCAAATAAATCTCCAAAAATATCTCCAAAACTTCCGAAGATATCATCCATGTTCATATTGGTGAATCCACCGCCACCTCCGGCACCACCTTCAAATGCGGCATGACCGAACTGATCATACTGTTGGCGTTTTCCCGGATCACTCAATACCGCATAGGCCTCCGATGCTTCCTTAAATTTCGCCTCTGCCTCGGCATCTCCCGGGTTGGTATCTGGGTGGTATTTCTTGGCTAATACACGATACGCTTTTTTCAGCGTAGCGTCATCGGCATTTTTGTCTACGCCGAGAACTTCGTAATAATCTCTCTTCTCTGCCATGCTCTCCTCCACTCTCTTCCTTTACTATCCTTTTACGTACAAATGACCCACGAGATTTTTCATCATCTCGCGGGCATTTGCCCTATCTGTAAACCGCGACTGTAATGACCCGCGTGATTCTTCGCAGCCTTCGGCCGCTCATCATCGCGGGCATTCGCCCTATGACAATCCAGAAATGGATTTCCCCTTGTGCAAGCACAAGGAAATCCATTTCTTCCTTGTCGCACGGCTCATTACAGTTCGCGGAAGTCTCCGTCTACGACGTCGTCACCGCTGTTGTCCTGGGTGGCGCCGGCATCTGCTCCGGCTCCTGCTGCACCACTCATATCCGGTCCTGCTCCCTGGGCACCTGCTGCCTGCTGAGCCTGCTCATACACCTTAGCAAATACCTGCTGTGCATTGGTCATGAGGGACTCTTTGGCTGCTTTCAGCTCGTCAACATCGGAATCTGTCATGTTCTCCGGTGTAGTACGCTCAAGGATTGCTTTTACCTTATCAATCTCAGCCTGTACCTTTTCTTTCTCTGCTGCATCTACGCCATCGCCAACGTCCTGCAATGCCTTCTCAGTCTGGAATACCATACT
>JALENH010000019.1 GCA_022767895.1 Eubacterium sp. | reverse complement strand
AAAGGTGTGTCGGAGGATTCCCTGTTTTACGGTTCAATTTGGCTTGTTGCGTTGTATAGACCGTTAGGCTTTGCTGAGACTGGGGGATTGTTACCGCCGAGATTTTTCATTTCCTTGAATAGTCCGTAATTGATTAGACAGTGTGCTGATTTTACGGTTCTACGAGGAGAAAGGTTACCTGCGCCCGTAAAATTGCAACGAGGGGATGAACGCAGAGACAAACTGCACCGATTGTGCACGAACACCGCAGGTGCTGACGCTGTATCCTGCAAACCTACGTACCGCTGCGTAAGACATCTGAGCGAAATCTATTCTCTGGACACCTCCCCCGAAATCTGCTACAATACTGGTATGATTGAATGACAAGGAGAAGTCTATGATAACCATACCACTTGATACACAATCCGCCACCCCCATGTACATACAGATTTATGAATATATCCGCGGGGAAATTCTCAATGCAAGCCTTCTGGCTGGCGAAAAGCTGCCCTCCTCCCGAAGTCTTGCCGCCAATCTGCAGGTCAGCCGCAGTACCGTGGACACTGCCTACGAGCAGCTGGTAGCTGAGGGATATATAGAGGCAAAGGAAAAACGAGGTTTTTTTGTAAACCCCATCACCCATATACAGCAGTTTCCCATATCCGGGGACGACAGCAGAAAGAGCCAAAAAACAAAAAAACAAGAGAAACCCCTTCGTTTCGATTTTAATCCGGATGCCATTGACACGGTCCATTTCCCTTATTCCGTCTGGAAATCTCTGGGAAAAAATCAACTGGATGTACCTGGCAATTTTTTGTCGGGGGACCACCAGGGAGACATCCCGCTGCGTCAGGCGATTGCCGATTATCTTCGCGGCTCCCGCGGCGTGCGCTGTATGCCGGAGCAAATTATTATCGGGGCAGGACTGGCCCATCTGCTGCAGATGCTCTGTGTCCTTTTTGAGCGTCAGGCTACCATCGCCATGGAGGACCCGGGCTACCGGAGTGCCAGGCAGGTTCTTGTGTCCAGCGGCTATGACATTATTGACATTCCCTTGAGAGACCATGCTCTGGATGTGGAGATTCTGACCCGGTCTTCCGCTGACATCTGCTACGTCACTCCCAGCCACCAGTTTCCACTGGGCAGTGTTATGCCTATTGCCCGCAGGCAGGAACTTCTGAACTGGGCGGCCCAAGGCGAAAACCGCTACATTATCGAAGACGACCATGACAGCGAATTCCGGTACAAAGGAAAACCGATTCCGGCCCTACAGAGTCTGGATTCCACCGGAAAAGTCATCTATATCGGCACCTTTTCCAAGGCAATATCCCCTGCCATCCGCATGGGATATATGGTTTTACCACCTCACCTGATGAAACGCTATCAGGAAAAATGCGGCAGCTACGCCTGTCCGGTTTCCCGCATTGAACAGGCAATACTGGCAGATTTTATCAAGCTTGGCTATTTTGAAAAACACCTGAACCGTATGAGAAAAATTTACAAAGGAAAACATGACTGTATATTGGAAAAACTGCACCAGTATTTCCCGGAAGGACTTGTGGATATTTCCGGTGACAATGCCGGACTCTATGTGCTGCTTTGCTACCATGGTCCGCTTGCCGAAGAAGAGATTGAAAAACGTTCAAAAAAAGCCGGCATTGAACTGCGCTCCCTGAGGGGATACTATTCCAGTCTTCCTGCCGGTTATTGTCCTACTTATTTACTTGGATTTGCCAATCTCAGTGAAGAAAAGATTGACGAAGGGATTCGATGTCTGGCTGAGCAAGTATTTCTCGCGCCCGAGTCGTGTCATTCTGAATCTGTGTCTGAAGTGCCGTGAGAGAATCAAATTTTTTCTCCGGTCTCAGATAGTCAAGGAGCCAGACAGTCAACTCTTTTCCGTAAAGATTTCCTACATAGTCAAACAGCCACACTTCCAATCCCACCGGATTCTCGCCCGGTATGGTGGGCTTCACACCCAGGTTGCTGACACCTTCATAAATCTTTCCGTCTCCCTCTGCCAATACCGCATAGACGCCGTAGGGAGGAAGTACCTTATGGGTGTCGGGAGAGAGATTGGCCGTGGGAGTCTGCATCTTCCGCCCCAGCTGGTTTCCTTGTTTGACCGTACCGGATATAAAATACGGTGTACCCAACAGACGATTTGCCTCCTGCATCTCTCCCATTCCTATCAGGGTACGGATTCTCGTACTGCTGACAATCCCGCCGTCCCATTCCAGTTTGTCCAGAACAACAACCTGAAATCCATATTGATGTCCCAGTTCTGTCAACATAGCGGCATCCCCTGCACGATTCTTTCCAAAGCGGAAATCGCTGCCCACCACCACTTTGGCGGCACCGCATCTTTTTTGCAGAATATCCCTGGCAAATTCCTCCGGGGTCTGCTCACAGAACCTATCGTCCAAGGGCACTTCCACCAGTCTGTCGATGCCCAGCTTTTCCGCCAGTTTCCGCTTCTCATGCGGCGCATACAGGACACTGCCCTCTCCGGCAGAAAAGGTAAACATAACCGTGGTAAGGCCTTCCTTTTTCGCCTCCTGCAGAAGCAGACGATGGCCTCTATGAATACCATCGAATTTGCCAATGCAAACTGCTGTCTGATTCCATTGAAATTCCAGATTGTGTATAACTTCCATTGTTTCCTCTTCCTCTATTCATGAAACATTTTCACGACATGATACATCCGGTCTGACTGCCGGTACTGATATAGGGCATAAAAATCTCCCTGCTCATCATACATTCTCACCGTTTCGTCCGGTTGCGGCTTCTTATAAGAACAAAACGCAGGTTTCACAGAATTGCCGTTGGCAAGCAGACGCAGGGCAGATGACGTGACAGTACATTTCGGAGCATCGCCAAATAGGGCGTCCACCGAAAGAAATAACTCGTCGGTTTTTCCGTCCTTAACAACTTTCTCGATTTCCGAAAGTGTCTGCGCCTCCTCCTGTACAAAACAGTCGACACGGGTTCGAACCAGACTTTTCATGGCTGCTCCGCATCCAAGCTCTTCCCCGATATCATGACACAATGTCCGGATATAGGTTCCCTTGGAACAGGTAACCTCCATCGTAAATTCTGCCTCGGACAAATTCACCGACCGGATACGGATTTCGTGAATGGTCACCTTCCGTGGTTTCCGCTCCACTTCCTTCCCCTGTCTAGCCAGTTCGTATAACTTTTTTCCATTGACTTTGATGGCAGAGTACATGGGCGGAATTTGTGAGATTTCTCCTGCGAAATGAGAAACCACTTCCCGTAACTCCTCTTCGGTCACATGGACAGGACATTCCTTCTGAATTTCTCCCGTCATGTCCTGAGTATCCGTTACAACCCCCAGCCTTACTTCTGCCACGTATGTCTTGTCCTTGTCTGTGAGAAGTCCACAGACCTTCGTTGCTTTTCCCACACATACAGGAAGCACACCGGTTGCCTCAGGGTCCAGCGTCCCGGTATGCCCAATTTTCTTTGTATGAAGGATTCCCCGCAGTTTTGCCACCACATCATGGGAGGTAAAACCGCGTTCTTTGTATACATTTATAATTCCATTCATCGGCTTAATCATCCAACTGTTTCTCAATATGCTCTGTCAAATTATTGATTACATCAAAAGGGGAGCCCTTAATTGCACAGCCGGCCGCTCTCACATGGCCGCCACCGCCAAAATACCGGGCAATGCTGCTCACGTCCACAATTTCATTGGAGCGCATGCTTACCTTAAATTCTCCGGGTTCTCTCTCATCCAAGAGAATGGCAACTTCCACCCCCTCTGTAGTCCTCATCTCGTCGATGACACCATCCAAATCCGAAGGTTTTGCCTCATAAAATTCCATTACACTTTTTCTCACGATGGAAAAAAGACAACGGCCATCCATAATCCGAACACTTTCCATCAGACAACGTCCCATAATCTGGAGCTGCTTGTAGGTCTTCATATAAAAACTGCCATCAATAATTTTCCCAAAAGGAATGCCCTTATCCATGAGCTTTCCGGCAATCTGCATGGTCTCACCTGTGGTATTGGAATGCTTAAACACACCGGTATCGTGAAGAATTCCGGTATAAAGGGCACATGCCACATCATAGGAAATCTTCTCATCCTCCATCATACCATAGAGAATCTCACAGGTAGAGCTTGCCTCTTCCACATAATTCTCATTACCAAATTTCGTATTGGTGATATGGTGGTCAATATTAATCACATAGTCCGCAGACTCCATGACCGCCTGGGCCTCTCCCAGCCGTTCTGCATCACCGCAGTCCAAAGAGAGAAACAAATCATACCGAGGTTCCCTGGCAAATTCCTGTTCCTGTCTCAGATAAGCAAAGCTGTCCGGAATTTCTTCCAGATACACGCACACCTTTTTCCCGGGGAAATTTTCCTGTATGTAGCCATATAACCCCATACAGGAACCTACACAATCACCATCCGGACGAACGTGTCCGCCGATGGCAATGGTATCTGCTTTTTCTACTGCTGAAAATAACGGACTCATTCGCCGTCACCTCCATCCTCATGTCCATGGTTCAGTTCCTGAATCCGCTTGGACATCATTACTCCATACTCGATGGATGTGTCAAGGACAAACGTCAGCTCCGGTGTATTACGGAGATTCATGCGGCGGGCAAGCTGATGTCTTGCATAGGCGGCACTTTTTTTCAGGCCTTCCATGGTCTTCTCCTTCGCCTCATCATCTCCCAGTACACTGACATATATTTTCGCGTATTTCAGATCCGGTGTCACTTCTACCGACATAACCGAAGTCATGGGGTCAATCCGTGGATCCTTGAGATCTTCCCGTATAATCTGACTCATCTCACGCTGCACTTCACTATTGACACGAATATTTTTTACACTGTTCTTTTTCATTTTTCATTCTCCGTTCCTACCAATCTCTATCTCGGAACCTCAACCATCTTGTAGCACTCAATCTGGTCTTCTTCCTGAAGATCATTGAAACCATCAAAGACAAGACCGCACTCATAACCGGCTGCCACTTCCTTCACATCGTCTTTGAAACGCTTCAGGCTGGCAAGATCACCCTCGAAAATCTGCTCTCCCTCTCTGGTGATACGGGCACGGCATCCTCGCTCAATTTTACCATCCAGCACATAAGAACCGGCGATGGTTCCCACACCGGATGCCTTGAAGGTCTGACGAACTTCCGCATGGGCAATGACTTTTTCCTCATAAACCGGCTCCAGCATACCCTTCATAGCGGCTTCAATATCTTCAATCGCGTCGTAAATAACACGATACAGACGAACATCTACATTTTCCCTGTCGGCTGTCTCCTTTGCCATGTTGTCAAGGCGGATATTAAATCCGATGATAATGGCGTTGGAAGCGCTGGCCAGGCTGACATCGGATTCATTGATGGCTCCGACACCGCCGTGGATGACACGGACGGCCACTTCTTCATTGCTGAGTTTCACGAGACTCTGTTTGACTGCCTCTACAGATCCCTGTACATCGGCTTTGATAATCAGGTTCAGTTCTTTGACATTACCTGCCTGAATCTGGCTGAACAGACCATCCAGTGAAAGTTTCTTCGCCTTGGTCTCCTCTAACAGCTTATCCTTGCCCTGATCAATATATGCCTGCGCAATCTGCTTGGCTTCCTTATCATTTTCTGTTGCCAGGAATACTTCTCCGGCACTTGGCACACCGTTCAGACCCAGAATCTCTACCGGGGTGGATGGCGTTGCCTGTTTCACACGCTCTCCTTTGTGATCCAGCATGGCACGTACTTTACCATATGCAGTTCCCACGGCAATGTGATCTCCTACATTCAAAGTACCTTTCTGAACCAATACGGTCGCCACCGGACCACGTCCTTTATCCAGCTGTGCCTCAATAACGATACCACGGGCACGGCGCTTTGGATTGGCTTTCAGTTCCAACACCTCAGAAGTCAACACGATCATCTCCAGAAGATTGGAAATACCTTCCTTCGTATGGGCAGATACCGGACAGAAAATGGTACTTCCGCCCCATTCCTCCGGAATCAGTTCATACTCGGACAACTCCTGTTTCACGCGCTCAATATTGGCACCTTCTTTATCAATTTTGTTAACAGCCACGATGATTTCCACACCGGCTGCCTTGGCATGGTTAATTGCTTCTACCGTCTGCGGCATCACGCCATCGTCCGCAGCTACAACAAGTACTGCCACATCTGTGGACTGGGCACCACGCATACGCATGGAAGTAAACGCCTCATGTCCCGGTGTATCTAAGAATGTAATTTTTTCTCCGTTGATACGCACTACATAAGCACCGATATGCTGGGTAATGCCACCTGCCTCATGCTCTGTTACATCGGTCTGACGGATGGCATCCAGAAGGGATGTTTTACCATGGTCAACGTGACCCATAACACAGACTACCGGTGGACGTTTCTTCATCTTGCTTTCGTCTTCTTCCTCTTCCTTCAGAAGCTCTGCCACCATATCTACCTTTTCTTCCATCTCTGCGATGATATCAAAGCTGAGAGCAATTTCTTCTGCCTCTTCAAAGGTAATATCCTGATTCAAAGATACCATCTGACCCTGCATAAATAATTTTTTCACAAGGGCAGCTGCCGGCATCTTCATCTTCTCTGCCAATTCGCGGATTGTGAGAGATTCCGGAATAGTAATCTGCTTGATATCTTCTTCCGGCTCCTGTTTCACCGGTTCCGGCTTGATAAAGGCTCCCTTTCTGTTCGGATCTTTCTTGGACCGGATACGACTCATCTCTTCTTTGGTACTCTTGCGGTAACCACCGGTCTTGTTATTCCGGTCGTCCTTCTTGCGGTTTCTCTGGCGGGAATTCTTCTGCTCCTGCTTGATGCCGTCAAAACCACTCTGTGCTTTTTCAAAACGCTCAAAAACGCGATCCCCATTTCCGCGGTTATTATTTCCCCGGCGGTCTCCACGCTGTCCCTGACGGTCATGGTCATTGCCACCACGTCGGTCGTTTCTCTTTCCCTGTCCGCCGTTATTGTTCCGGTTGTCCGGACGCCCGCCATTCGGACGACGGTCACGATCTCCTCTATCCTGGCCGGCAGGTTTCTGTGCCGGCTGTCGCGCAGGCTTATCTCCGGAAGGTTTCGTAGAAGCCGGTTTTGCCTTCTCCTCTTTTTTCTCCGGTGTTTCCTTCTTCTCCTCCAGCTTTGGTTCCGGTTTAGACTCCGGCTTTGGTTCCGGTTTTGGCTCTGCTTTGGCTTCCGGTACTTCCTTCTTCTCCTGTTTCACTTCCGGCTGGGTTTTCGTCTCTTCTTTCACTTCCGGCTTCGGATCCGCCTTCTTCTTACTGAAATAGGTCATCAGAAAGCGAATGGCATCATCTTCAATGTTGCTGTTGGCTCCTTTTACCTCAAAGCCATTCTCATTGAGAAGCTTTACCAAATCACCGCTTTTTATACTTTTGTCCTGCTGCTGTATGCTTCGGGCAATTTCAAATATTTTCATTTTTGCCATACTTTGTTACCTCCAAATCTAAATTCTTACCGATGGATTTTGCAAATCCTTTGTCTGTCACAGCCAAGGAAGCACGGAACTCCTTGCCTATGGCATTTCCCAACAAATCTTTGTCTCCGAACTCCGCATAAGGAACTTGATAATAATGACAGGAATTTGCAAATTTCTTTTTGGTGTTGGCGGAGGCATCCTCTGCTACTATAACAAGCTGCGCCACACCATCCCGGATTGCTTTTTCAGTCATAAACTCTCCGCTGACTACATCCCCGGCCTTCATTGCCAGTCCCAGTGTCCCTAAGACTTTTTTACTCTGTATCATGATTCCACTGCCTTTCCAATTCCAAATAGGTTCCCTCCGGCACATTCATTCGGAACGAGCGGCTCAGGGCATTGCTCTTTTTCGCCTTTTTCAGACAATCTTCACAATCGCATAGATAGGCTCCTCTTCCATTCTTTCTGCCTGTTCGGTCAATCACAATATCGCCTTCCGGGGTTTTCACAATGCGGATCAAATCCTGCTTATCCTTACTTTCCCGGCAGCCAATACACTGACGCTGCGGCTTTTTCCGTTGCTGCATATCGTTCCTCCTTCTGGAATCCTAATCTCAAGACATACTCTGTGTTTCACTCTTGATATCGATTTTGTATCCCGTCAGTCTTGCTGCCAGACGGGCATTCTGTCCTTCTTTACCGATGGCAAGTGACAGCTGGTAGTCCGGCACAATAACCTCGGCACTTTTCTCCTCAGGGTCTACCGTTACCGACACTACCTTTGACGGGCTCAGGGCATGCTCAATGAAAATTGCCGGATCCTCATTCCATTCTACAATATCAATTTTTTCTCCATAAAGCTCTTCCACAACCGCATTGACACGGGCACCATTCATACCAACACAGGCACCAACCGCATCCACATCCGGATTGTTGCTGTAAACAGCAATTTTAGAACGGGAACCTGCCTCACGGGAAACGTTCTTAATTTCCACAACACCACTCTGAATCTCTGCTACTTCTGCCTCAAAAAGACGTTTAACCAGTTCCGGATGAGTCCGGGAAATGATAATCCGTGGTCCCCGCGGTGTGTCTTTGACTTCCGTCACATACAATTTCACTCTGTCATGAGGAGCAAAGTGCTCGGTATCTACCTGTTCCTGTGGCGTCAGTATGGCATCAATTTTGCCAAGATTAATATTGTAGTTGCCATTGCTGTAACGCTGTACCATACCGGTCACAATATCATGTTCCTTGGTATAATACTGATCATAAAGAACTTTTCTCTCTTCTTCGCGAATCTTCTGTACCACTACCTGTTTTGCCTTCTGGGCAGCGATTCGTCCAAAATTCTTCGGTGTCACTTCCAGGCTTACTGTCTCACCAACAGCCTTCCCCGGGAACTTCACCTCTGCCTCAGTCAGAGAAATCTGAAGCATTGAATCTTCCACTTCCTCTGCTACTACCTTATCCTGATACACATGAAACTCTCCGGTCTCCCGGTCCAGATTGACACGAATATTCTCTGCTTTTCCAAACTCATTCTTGCAGGCGGCCACCAACGAATTCTCAATCGCCTCCAAAAGAATTTCTTTGCTGATATCCTTTTCTTTCTCAATGGCATTCAATGCCTCAATCAATTCCGGATTTCCTTTCTGTGTTGTTGTCTTCTTCATTTTTCCTGTTATCCTCCTATTCTATCAATTATTTATTCTATTAAAAGGTAATGTATTTGCGAATCAACGCAATATCTTTCACCTGAACTTCCATCTCCCGGTCATCCATCGCCAACACAATTGTTCCGTCTTCTTCCCGGTATTCTTTCAATATTCCAACAAATTCCTTATCCGAATATTTTTTCCCCTTTTCCTCCCAGGTAACCGGAGAAAAAAGTTTCATCTCCACATCTTCTCCGATGTTTCTGAGATAATCCCTCGGTTTCTTGAAGGGACGCAACAGTCCCGGAGAACTCACTTCCAGAATATAGGATTCGGAAATAAAATCCTCTTTGTCCATCTGGTCACTGAGTTCATGGTTCACGGTGGTTAAATCATCAATGGTGATTCCACCTTCCTTGTCTACATAAACACGCAGATGCCAGCTTCCTGCTTCTTTGACGAACTCCACATCCACCAATTCATACTGATACTTCTGAAGAATCGGCGATACAAGAGCTTCTGTCTTTTGCACATAATCCTGATGTTTGCTCAAATCAAAACCTCTTTTCCATAGCTTTCGCTATATTCACACGAAAAGAATGAGTGGACTCGCGTCCACTCATATCAATTAACAGTATCTTCCTAATTAAGATAGCACAAATTACCAACTTTTGCAAGTACTTTTTTGAAAAAAGTGCTATTTCAGAGCCTCTATCATGGCATTATAAGATGGTTTCGGTACATACGTGTATACATACTTATTTGTCTGAGGATCCTTTACTCTCTTCTTAGTGAAGAAGAGTGGCTTACAGCTACCGCTCCAGGAAGGTGGCTTACAGTCACCTCTCCAGGAAGTCGAATCACTTATACCCCACACGGTAATTCCGGTAATTCCCTTAGGGCTTACCTTTTTATCACGGTTCTTCTGCTTATCGGCAATGAGTCTAATAAAGTCTTTTGTAAAGGCTGCCTGATCATCATTGGTCTCACCCTCATTCTTATAAGCATAGGTCGGTGTACGGCCATTCGTATCATCCGTATCAAAGTTGATGGTGATATCCAACTCCGTAATCTGCACTTCCAGTCCGGCAGCAAGGAACGCATCCAGTGCTTTTCCATACTCTTCCAGTGTTGGTCGACGGATATCCACATGACTCTGCATGCCGATACCTCCACAGATCTTCGCCTCTTCTCCTTCGTTGATATAGTTGATGAGAGCAAGTTCATCCTCTACACTGAAATACGTATCATAATCATTGTAGAACAGGGTTACTTTATCCTGCACGTTCTTCTTCTTCAATTCGTCATAGGCATACTCAAAAGCTGCTTTCACATAAGTAGGCTGTAAACCAAGATCACCGTAGACAGAAGTCCATGTTGGATTGGTAGATGCATTGCTGCGGTGAACATATTCATTGACTACATCCCATGCATAAACAAGGCTTCCTGCCTCTCCAGTCAGTTCAACCTCTTTGTCCAACACATAACGGACAATCGTGCGCACAAAGAACTCCAGACGGGCATTCATGGTTGCTTCATCTACCACTGCACCATCATCCTGATAGCCCTCTTTGAAGAACCAGGTTGGTGTCTGCTGATGCCACATCAGTGTGTGGGCACGCATGCGAATATTATGTTCCTTGGCAATTTTCAAAACACCCTCAATCGTCGCCAGATTCAACTGCGGAACTGTAGTCTCCGTGTAATCATCACCAATCACATATCCTGCCTTCTTGGCATCTGCAACCGGAAGCAGTGTATGGCTGCTCAGCATACTATCCGGTTTCATCTCATTTTCCAATGTAAAGCTGTTGAAATTTTTATCCACAAAGGCCATCGTATTGGCGTCCTGCATTTCCTTACGGTTGTTCCATGTCTGATTGTAAGTCAGGCAGGTACCCACGTTGTCAATAACACCTTTGAAAATCTCTTTCATTGCCGGTGTCGTCGGCTCTGGTGTTGCAGTCGGTGTGGCAGTCGGTGTGGATTTAGGCGTCACAACCGGTGTGTTAACCGGTGTTGCCTTCGGTGTCGGTTTCGAAGTAACGGCATTCTTACTCTCAACAACCACCTTACAAGTCAATTTCTTACTCTTCTTACCTTTTTTCAAAGTGCAGGTAATCGTTGTCTTCCCTGCTTTCTTTCCCGTCACCTTAACCGCATACTTACCACTCTTCTTGATGGTGGCAGTCTTTTTGCTCTTCACCTTCCAGGAAACTTTATATTTCTTCGCATTCTTAACAGAAAGCTTCTTTGTCTTTCCCTTTGTGATTGTCAGCTTCTTTGCTGATAATTTTACTTTTGCTGCTGCGCCGGATTCCGATGCCTGTCCCATGGGCAACATGCCAAGAACCATGGCTGCCACAAGAACCCGTGCAAGAACAGATTTCATCTGTTTCATTACTATTCCTCCTTGATTATGTATTTTGCATCAATTTATATAAAATCGATACAGTTGCTTTAACTGATAATACATTATATATAATGATATTGTCAATATAAATGTATTATTATGTCTTTTTACTATATAATAGTAAACAAATGCGTCAAAAAAAAGAAAATAAAAAAATAATTTTTTTTTAAAAAAGTACTTGCTTTTTTCTCTAACCTATAGTATGATATCAACTGTTGATGGTCCGTTGGTCAAGCGGCTAAGACGCTGCCCTCTCACGGCAGAAACAGGGGTTCGATTCCCCTACGGACTACTAAAAAGGTTTCCAGATGGAAGCCTTTTT
>JALENH010000305.1 GCA_022767895.1 Eubacterium sp. | reverse complement strand
GGCGAGGTACTTGTCACACTGACTTCTCCCGAAAAAACAGATTTGGCAGAGGAGGGAACCACTTCTTTTGACGAGGAAATCACAGTTGAAAATACATGGGACTTTGGCGACACATACATATCCGAAGTTTCTTCTGATTCCTATACCACGGAAGAACTGATGGACGAACTGGAAGATGAAAATAATGTCTTATCGGTAGAGCCCAATTATTACCGGTACAAGATGGATACCAACGATACCTACTACAACCAGCAATGGTATCTGAATGGAGATGGTGCCTATCAGGGAACCTCCGACGGAATTCATTATGATACTCTGAACCAGCCATCCGGGCAGGAGGACACAGTCGTTGCTGTCGTGGACACAGGCATCGATTATACGCATGAAGATCTGGCCGCACATATGTGGGTCAACCCTTACAGTTCCTCCTCTCTGGCAGGAACCTATGGCTATGATTTTGGCGACAATGACAGCGACCCCATGGACGATGATGAGGATGGCCATGGCACACACTGTGCCGGTGTGATTAGTGCCGTATCGGATAACCAGACCGGAATCCGCGGCGTCAGCAAGGCCAAACTGATGGCCCTGAAAATTTTCAATTCCGACGGAGAAGCTTCTGATTCTGCCATTATAGGCGCTTTCAACTACATATACCGGGCACAATCATTAGGAACAAAGATTGCTGCCATCAACTGCTCCTGGGGTGGAGGGGGCTCCACTTCTACAACGATACAGTCTTTGATTGAGAAAATTGGAGAAAAAGGCGGCCTCTTTATTTTTGCTGCCGGCAATGACAACGTCAATCACGATTCCATTTCCGGCAAAACAAGCTGCCCCTATGATCTGAACAGCAATTATGTAGTAAAGGTTGGTGCCTCTGACCCCAATGATAAAAAAGCATCTTTTTCGGACTACGGAAAAAGCACTGTGGACCTGTTTGCACCGGGCGACCGCATTTTTTCCACAGTGAATTCCAACGTATTCTTTCCTTCTTCCTATGACGAAAACAAGCGGGAGGAACTATGTGAATTTTACACTGCTTTAGACACTGCCGACACAGAAATCTATACGCCCTCCGAAGTCGGGCGGATGAGCAGCACCCTTTTTTACTGGGGAAAGAGTTATTCCACAGAAGATTACTATGGAAACGCAGGAAGTGGTTCCCTGTCTGTGTCCATAAGCGCTCTGGGGAAATCTTCCACGCTGGAACTCTATCTGGATGTAACAGCACTTGGTCTGAACAAAGGCAGCCGTTATTATCTGTCCTATGAACTGGGGATTCCGGATGACTCCTCCCTTTACTGGGAACATCATACGAGTGTCAGTAAATCCTCTTCTTTTGTCACAAGTAATGGAAAAACGTATCTCAGACTGGTTAAACTGTCTGGGAATTTTAGTTCAACTTCCAATGTGTATATTGACAATATTGGTATATCAAAGGCAAATTTGAATTCTTCCGTTCTGGGCAAATATAACACCCTCAGCGGTACCTCTATGGCCGCTCCCGTAGTGTCTGCGGTGACGGCTCTTTTAGCGGCAATCTATACCGGTGATAATGCCGGCGAACGCCGAAACCGGTTACTTAACAGCACGCGAACCATTACGAATCTTTCTTCTTACTGCGTTACCGGGGGCATACTGGATCTTGGCAAAATATCAACAGCTTCCACTACATATGCCTCGGGATTCGTACAGGATAGCACTCCGGCAGGAACCATCACACAAAATACGAGTTCGACCACCAAAATACTGGTTACAAAGGTGAAACTCAACAAGAAAAAAGCTACTCTCCGCTACGGAAAAAAACTAAAACTCAAGGCAACCGTGACTCCAAAAAATGCCACCAACAAAAAAGTAAAATGGAGTGTATCCAATACCAAATATGCCAAGGTCACCCAAAAAGGGGTTGTGCAAGTTAAGAAAAAAGGAATCGGCCATACGGTAAAAGTATACGCCAAAGCCAAAGATAAATCCGGGAAAAAAGCGTACTGCAAAGTGAAGTTGAAAAAGAAGAAAAAATGATATTGCCAGCCCCTCTCTCTTTTGTTATAATTTCCCTATATTTTACATTTTTCGTAATATTCAAAAGAGAAGGGGGACAAAACTATGGTAAAAATTACAAACGGTCTGGTACGAACCAATGACCAATGCGTTGGTTGTAACAAATGTATCAGCGTCTGCAGTTGTATGGGGGCCATGGTGGCCAGTAAAGACGCCGATGGCAATAACGTCATTGAAGTGGATGGCAGTAAATGTGTCGCCTGTGGGGCATGTTTTGATGCCTGTGAGCATGATGCACGCGAATACACCGATGACACTGTTGCTTTCTTTGACGCACTGAAACGAGGCGAGAAAATTTCTATTTTGATTGCTCCGGCATTCCTTGCCAACTATCCCAATGAATATGAAAGCATTCTGGGCGGACTCAAAAAATTGGGTGTCAACCGGATGATTAGCGTATCCTTTGGTGCTGATATTACCACCTGGGGATATTTAAATTATGTCAAAAAATATGGATTTACCGGAGGCATATCACAACCTTGTCCTGCTGTGGTAAGCTACATTGAACACTATATTCCGGAACTGATTCCCAAATTGTTCCCGGTTCAGAGTCCTATGATGTGTGCCGCCATTTATGCAAAGAAATATATGGGCATTACAGACAAACTTGCTTTTATCAGTCCCTGCATTGCCAAAAAAACGGAAATTGAATCCAAACGCGGTAAAGGTATGATTACCTACAACGTGACCTTTGATCATTTGATGAAATATGCAAAAGCTCATGATGTTAAGGGCCCTTCCTGTAAAGATGAAATTGAATACGGACTTGGTTCCATTTACCCAACGCCCGGTGGTTTGAAGGAAAATGTTTACTGGTTCCTGGGAGAGGATGCTTTTATCCGCCAGTGTGAGGGCGAAAAACATATGTACCACTATCTGGAGAAAAACAAAGAACGTATCGCAAAAAGCAGAACACCTTATCTGTTCATTGATGCTTTAAACTGTGCTGACGGATGTCTCTATGGTACAGGCACTTCACCGGAGAAAAACGCCACCGATGATACTCTGATGGAAATGATGCGGATTAAGGAGAAAAGCAAGAACAGCAAAACCCGAAATGCCTAGTCAAGAAAACTTTCACCAGCGGCTCGTCTGAAACAACTGTCATGGGCAAGACTACGCCTGCCTCTCGATGCATTAACTGTTCCTGTTGTGGATATGACACCTGTGAACAGATGGCAAAAGCAATACATAATGGATTTTAGGAACGGCTTGATACTCTCATAAGGATAAGAAAGCAATTTATCCTTTTCCCGAATCTGGTCCAGTATGGAACGGTCTTTCTGGAACTGTTCCGTCAACTGGGGAATCCGCTTTACATGCAACCAGAAGAGACAGGACTTTTTTTCAATTTGGGTCAAAAAAAAGAATTCCAATCCCCTCTTCCCGAGTCGATTGGAATTCCTTTTTTATTTCGAATTATTTATTGCGGCACTCTAGTTGTAGCCAATCGCCATCAAAGTAAAGTTCTTGCTTTCGCTACCATCCGCCATCTTCAGCTCGATGTCATGGCTCTTCACTTCATCTTCCTCCAGAGCCAAATACACTTTACCATTGTTCCAGCCGGATTGATCGTAACAGCTCAATGTAGATTTCTTCACGCCATCAATATACAAATCAGCGGCACCGTATGCCGTTGCACTGCTGAGTTTGTACACAAGCATCAACGTCTTACATTTTACACGTATTTTCAGAGAATCAGAACCACTGTCCGCCGTGTGCATCCAGTTGTCCGGGAACCATGGCGCTTTCTGCACACCATTGTAGGTATACTGGAAATTACCCGTAGCCGTGTCCTTGCCGGTGAACCCGCCGGCACTGACGGATTCCAGGGCATCGTCACTGGATACTTCGGTGCTGGCATCCAGAATCTTAATTCCCTGATAAGCAGACGATTTTTTCGGTGCCATGGCGTCTATATTTTTAATGTTATCTTTCTCAGCTGTTTGCTTATCGATGGTATCCATGAGTTTCATAATACAATCTGACATAAGTTTGTATCCGGTATTATTCGGATGCAGATTGTCTCCAAAATACCAGTCATAGAAACCACTCTCTGAAAAATGACTCATGATGGCATCTCCCATACTAACCATCGGAATGTCATAATATTCCCCATATGGGCGGTAATCATTCTCGCAGACACGTCCACCGGAAGCCTGTTTGAACACTGAGAAAATCAATACTACGGCGGAACCGGATTTTAATGCCTGTCGAATCAGTCCTTCATAAGCCTTTCCTCCCGTAGCACAACCATAATCATTCACCGCAAATTCAATGAACAGAATGTCCGGATGGTCTCCCGCCGGCAGACGGCGGATGACATCCCGGTTGTAGCGGACAACACCGATATCCGATGGTGTTCCACTCATACCGGCATTAATAAAGTGAACATTTCCACCATCATTTTTTCCATAAGCCTTTCCAAATGCCTTGGCAGAAACTTCCGCATAGCAATTGCTATTAGGACTAGCCAGCGCTCCCTCGGTGACCGAACCACCGATATAGGCAAGAGTTACATCCTCACCATCTCTCGCTTTCTGAATAACAGATTTGATGCGGGCATTATTTCCGGTGGAATATACACTTTTCTTTGTCATTTCCTGATACACTTCATCCGTCACCTGAAAGCCCTTGTTCTCGGTAGGCTTTCCTATAATAACGACATCATCCACAAGAAAATCTATGGTTTCAGAGTCTGGTGCCTCCAAATACAACTGGATGTCACCACCGTTCTCCGGAATCTTATATTCACCTTTCAACTCTACCCATTGACCACTTGCACATTCCACACCATCTTCTACGCCATCTATAACCGATTTGTACTGTGTGGTTCCACCGGCGTCTGTGTACTGCAGTTTCAATGCAATTTTCTGTGTTTGTCCGGAATCCTGCTTTGCCCATGCGCTGAACTGGTATGTTTCGCCAACTTCTACATATTTAGCAATTGGCAGCGTGGCACCATGCCAGGATGCCGAGCGGCCTGTTACCAGAAGACTGTTCATACCTCCCTCGGTATGATTTTCAGAATTGGATACTTCCACCGAACCTCCACGACCGGTAAAGCCCTTGGTATCGCCGTCTTCAAAGTAGTTCTTATAAACTTCCTCCGACTTTGCCGGCGGTGTGGCTGTCGGTGTGGCTGACGGCGTAGCTGTCGGCTTGGCTGTTGGTGCTGGTGTTGCTGTTGATTGTGTCGTCGGTTTATTGGATGCCGGTGTCTGGGTTACTTTGGTATCGTTATTGGTCTTTTTACCTTTGACAACGACTTTTACCGTTCCGATTTTCCTTGTCTTCTTCTTATATTTTTCTTTTACCGTAACGGTTGCCTTCCCCACTTTCAAAGCCTTGACTTTTCCGGAAGAAGTTACTTTAACCTTCTTATTGGAGGCCTTAAATTGATACTTTGCCTTTTTCTTCTTGTTCTTAATCACAATTTTCTTTGTCTTGCCCTGGGTAATGGTAAGCTCTTTCTTCGCAAGCTTTGCCTTTTTCTGTGCAGCATCACTGTCTGGTACAGAAGGTACCAGAGAAAGAGTCATGGCAATCGCCAGTCCATGACAGAGCAGTTTTTTTGTCTTTGCATGTCCCATAACAATTCTCCTTTATTGTTTTGATAAATATAATATGCTTCTTATGCTATCAAATTTTATTTTTTTTTCCATGATATATGTGGATAATTTTTTGAATTATACCGCAGACTACAACCAGTTTCTCCTTGCTTTTCCACGGAAAATCATCTACACTTAGAACAAGCTTGTTAAAATTCTTTAGTAGATTGGAGATTCATTTTATGAAAAAGATAGGATTAATTGGTGCCATGGAGGAAGAAGTGGCAATCCTGAAAGAACAGATGAATGAAAAAACGGAACAAACGAAAGCAGGTATGACGTTTATCCAGGGAAATCTCTGGGGAACCGATACCGTTTTAGTCGTCAGCGGAATCGGCAAGGTCAACATGGCCATCTGCACCCAGCTTTTGATTGACCTCTATGAGATAGACACGGTCATCAACACCGGTGTCGCCGGCTCCCTGAACAATGCACTGGATATTGGCGATATCGTCCTGTCCTCCTGTGCCCAGCAGCACGATATGGATGTGTCACCGCTGGGAGATCCGGTGGGTATCATTCCCCGCATGGATAAATCCATTTTCCCGGCCGACGACTCCTTGGTTACGCTGGCAAAAGCCTCTTGCGAGAAGGCCAACCCGGATATCCACTGCCACATTGGGAAAATCGTCAGCGGTGACCAGTTCATTGCCAGTGCTGAGAAGAAGAATTACTTGATTCAGACATTCCAGGGAGACTGTGCTGAGATGGAGGGAGCTGCCATGGCACAGACTGCCTACTTAAACCAGGTGCCCTTTCTGATTATCCGTGCCATCTCCGACAAGGCAGATAATTCGGGACATATGGACTATTCCGTTTTTGCCAGACAGGCCATCACCCACACGGTTAAATTGCTGGAGGAAATGTACCGCCAGCTTTAGGAGGAGATTTCCATGAATGAAGATCGTCTTTATATGTGTATTGATTTGAAATCTTTTTATGCCTCCGTGGAGTGCGTCGAACGGGGGCTGGACCCCCTGACGACAAATCTCGTGGTAGCAGACCCGGAACGAACGGAAAAGACGATTTGTCTCGCCATTTCCCCTTCCATGAAAGCACTGGGTATCAAGAACCGCTGCCGTGTTTTTGAAATTCCCGGTGGCATTCACTACCTCATGGCACCCCCGAGAATGCAGCTCTATATCGACTATTCCGCTGAAATTTATAGTATTTATCTGAAATACATTGCGAAAGAAGATATTCATGTTTATTCCATTGATGAGGCCTTTCTGGACGTAACGAACTATCTTCATATGTACCAGATGGGTGCCAGGGAACTGGGGCAGACCATTATGGATGACATTCTCTCCTCCACCGGCATCACCGCCACCTGCGGAATCGGCACCAATCTCTATCTGGCAAAAATTGCTCTGGACATCACCGCCAAGCACTGCGACGATCACATCGGGTACCTGACGGAAGCAGGATTCCGGCAACATCTCTGGGATCACCGCCCCCTTACGGATTTCTGGCGGATTGGAGCCGGAACAGCCAGACGCCTTTCCTCTCTCGGCATCCGCACCATGAGGGAACTGGCTCGTTTTGACGAGGATACCCTGTACCGGATTTTCGGAATTGATGCAGAACTTCTTATCGATCACGCCTGGGGCCGGGAATCCACCACCATGGCAGATATCAAAAATTATAAACCCCAGAACACTTCCATGGGAAGCGGACAGGTTCTCTCCAGAGATTATGCCTTCGACGAAGGCGTGCTTATCGTGCGGGAGATGGCAGATCTCCTCACACTGGATCTGGTAGACAAACATCTGGTGACGGATTCCGTCACACTTCACGTTGGATATTCCAATATTTACGGAAAAAAGGCCGCCCACGGAACCTCGTCCCTCGTCACCGCCACCAGCTCCTCCCGAAGACTAATGGATACCACCGAGGAACTTTACCGGCAGATTGTAGATTCCACCGTACCCATCCGGCGGATTACCCTCACCTACAACCGGGTGAAGGATGACTGCTATCAACAATACGATTTGTTCTGTGACCCTGCAGAGATGGAGAAAGAGCGGCGGATGCAGAACGCGATGTTAGATATCAAACGCAAATTCGGAAAAAATGCCATCGTCCGTGGCATGAATCTTCAGGAGGGTGCCACCACCCTGGAGCGCAACCGGCAGATTGGAGGTCATAAAAGTGGAGAATAAAAAGCAACGGACTCCTATGTCCCCGGCAGACCGCGCCAAGCAGTTTATGCCCTTTGCCGCGTTAAAGGGACTCCCTGAGGCACTGGCTAAAAAAGAAAAAATCATCGTGCCCAAAATGGAACTTTCCGATGATTACAAAGAAGAATTAAACCGTGCCCTCCTTCAGGTGCAGAGAAACGATATCATTACCGTTGTCTATTTCCATCAGGACAGCTATCTGAAAATAACCGGCATGGTATCCCGCATCGACACCACCGCCGGCTATATCCAGATTGTCAATACTAAAATTCCCTTCGAGGATATTTATTCCTGCTCCTCATCCGGTTCATATTCCAGCACGTCTCCCGGCTGGCAGTGAAGAACCCTGCAAATGGCAGACAAGGTAGAAAACCGAATAGCAGATACCCATACGTGCTCCCTCACTTTCTGTCATCCTTATAAGGTTTCATCGGACTCCTGCTGTAAAACTGCTCCATACTGGAAAATGTATGCCAGTGCCAGAATCACTAAAACCGTAATAATCATACCAAAATCCAGACTAAACCCAAATCTCGGACTCGCAGTCCAGATGCTCTGCAAAAGATTCCCTATCACGCTGGATGCAACCGCCCATGGAATGAGAGAATAGGCAAATTGCTTCATTCGTTGGATTACGCTGTCCTCAAAGGGCGATTCGCAATCTCGGAACGCTTTCGCGAGCCGTCCGGCAAATATTATACTGATTAGTAGAAGAATGAGATTTACCATGGCTCCCACCAACGCCCACGCCAGCGTCTTAATACTGAATTCTGTCAGCTTTGCACTGGCATCAATCTGCATCCGGGACCCTTCCATATCAATATCATCCACCGAAAAATGATTGCCCGCATAATTAATGTTGGCAGATTTTTTCACAGCATCCAATTTCATCATTGATATTCCTCCTTCTCTTCCAAATAATAAAACGATTTGCTCTGTGACATGCTAAGTGTCAAACAGCAGAGTCACCGGCCCATCATTCACAGACGCCACCTGCATATCTGCCCCGAACTCACCGTGTTCCACATGAAAACCCCTGGCCGCACACTCCGCCATGAATTTTTCATATAGAGGAATCGCCACATCCGGCTTGGCAGCGCCGGAAAATCCCGGCCGGCGGCTTTTCAAATCAGCAAACAGAGTGAACTGGGACACCACCAGAAGCTCTCCGCCCACCGACTCCAGATTCCGGTTCATTTTTCCGTTCTCGTCCTCGAAAACCCGGACACCGCACACCCGGTCAGCAAGCCGGACAGCATCGGCCTCTGTATCCTCTGGTGCAATTCCCAACAGAACCAGAAATCCGGTCCCAATCTTCCCATTCACCCGGCCCTCAATCGTCACCGACGCCTCCGTCACCCGTGTCACAACTGCTTTCATCGCGAACCCTCCTTTTTAAAACACAATAATATAACAGTATCTTGTCATTTTAGTTCATTGTAGCATGGGGGGGTCTTTGTTACAATAGGTAAAACGAAAGGAGTGTAGCACAATGAAAAACGTAAAAAAAGCAATTGCACACGTACTTGTTTTCGCACTCTGCCTGACTACCTTTTTAACAGGAACCAGCGCAGATGCCAAGGCAAAAAAACCAAAACTATCCAATAAGTCCATTACCCTTACGAAGGGGAAGACCAAAACACTTAAGGTATCCCGCACTAAAAAATGCAAAGTTACCTGGAAAACAAGCAATAAAAAAATTGTTTCCCTTTCCAAAAAGAAACGTACCTCCTGCAAACTGAAGGCGGTAAAGAAGGGAACGGCAAAAATTACATGTAAGGTAAAGAAGAACAAAAAAACCTATAAGCTCACCTGCAAAGTAAAGGTAAAAGCGAAGAAAACTGTCGTTGCCACAAGCCTCAAAGGTGCTTACAAAGACATTGTTCCTTATATGGGAAGTGCACTGAATTACGGAAGTTCCGCCAGTCCGGGAGAACTCCAGAAAAGCAGCACCATGAAATTTGTGAAACAGCATTTCAACAGCTTCACGCTGGAAAACGAAATGAAGCCGGATAGCATCCTTGGTTCTTCTGTGACGGCAATTTCTGTGGACAAGGCAAAATCCATGGGCTATTATATCCCTGCCGGTTACACGGAATCTACCGTGCCACAGTTAGACTTCTCGCGCATTGACAAAGTTCTTGAGGTTGCCAAAAACAACGGTCTCAAAATGCGTGCCCATACACTGGTATGGCACAGCCAGACTCCATCCTGGTTCTTTACCAAAGATTACGACGGTTCCAAAGTCGTGACCGCAGCAACGATGGATGCCCGTCTGGAATTCTATATCCATAATGTAATGAGTCACGTAATGGATAAGGAAAAAGCACTGACCGGTTCAGCCGGAAATATTGTTTATGCATGGGACGTTGTCAATGAATATCTGCATCGCCCAAGCTTTGCATTTTTCAAAACATGGACCAGCGTATACGGCGATATGGGAGCATCCCCATCTTATGTGAAGAAAGCTTTTGAGATTGCCTACGATATGCTGAAAAAATACGATGCCCAGGATAAAGTAACACTCTTCTACAATGATTACAACACATACTTTGGCGTGGAGGATACCCTGAATCTGGTGAACTTCATCAACAAGGATGAGCCGGCCAAAATCTGTGGTGGTATCGGTATGCAGAGTCACGTAGATGTCAAAGTTCCGACGGTCAGCCAGTACGGCAGTGCCCTGGAGAAATTCCTGGCTGCCGGTTATGAGATTCAGATTACCGAGCTTGACTTCACCATCAACTTTGATACAGAGGGTGCTTCTGCTTCCTACGCTTATCGTGATGAGAATGAAACCAATGCAGACCAGGCGAAATTTGTTAAAAACCTCATGCAGACCATCATCACCAAGCAGAAAAACCGCAACAAAACCGTAAATCCAAAAGGTATCACCAGCATCACACTCTGGGGACTGTGTGACGCCACTTCCTGGCGCTCCCAGTGTGCTCCGCTTTTGTTTGATACCGGCATTTACGATCCAAAACCATCTTACTACTCCTTCCTGGAGGCAGCAAAGGTGTGGTAAGTTTAGCCAATTCGTAAAAAAACGCTTGTTTTGGTTGACAACTCCACCACAAAATTCTATAATCCCAATTGTGACATATAATTAGAAGAAAAAAGAAAGAGGGATGTGTGGGTGGAAAACTCAAGCGTAAAGAAAACTACATGGATTAATACAAGAAAAGGAAGAGCAATGCTTATTGCCATTATCGCGACTTTCGTTGCGGTGGTAAGCATTGCTTTTGGTATACATATTTATTATATGAACCGCTGGTATCCCAATACATGGATTGGCGACCGGAACGTTTCCGGGATGACCTATGAAGAATCTTCGGATTTGATTAACAAGGTCTTTGACAACTATACACTGTCCATCAAGGCACGAAATGATGGCTCGCTGACCATTTCCAAAGAAGATATCGACTATAAGGTCGATATTCAGAATTCGCTGAAAGAACAATATGATAAGCAGCATGATTCCCTTCCCATCCTTTCCTTGGGCGGGAAGAAACAGGTAGCAATCAATCTGAATGCTACCTATGACACGAAAAAGTTGGAAACTCTTCTGAGCCAGTCCGATATCGAAACAGGAAGTGACTCTTATCCGGTGTCCCAGCCAAAGGATGCCAAAGTAGTATTTTCCCAGGAGAAAAAATACCTGGTCATTCAGAAAGAAGATTTAGGAAATACTCTGGATTTAAACGAGTTTACCAAGACTGTTGAAACATCGCTTCTCTCCGGAAGAGAAAAACTGGATCTTTCCAACGAGAAAGAGAACCCCAATGTCTATGTAAAACCGGAAATCTACTCCACGGAACCGGAGCTGCAGAGCAAGGTAGACGCCTGCAATCCCGTTGTGCTGCGCTGGATTACATGGCAGATTAACGATAACATTACAGAAACAGTAGGACCGGAACAAATCTACCGTTGGTGCAATTATAAAAACGGTAAAGTTTCCTTCAAGAAAAAAGCCATTGAAAAATGGGTAGAAAAATTATGTTTCAAGTACAAAACAGTCGGGGTTACGCGGACATTTAAAAACCATGCCGGCAAAAAAATCAGCGTCACCGGCGGTGATTACGGCTGGCAGCTCGTCTACGATTCCATGCTAAAGCAGTTAAACAATGCCTTGAAAAAGAAAATGAACGCAGACAAGCAAAAGGCATACATGGAAAATCCGGAATCGGAACAAGAAAAGGCTCTGACCATCAAGAAAAAGCCTAAATATGCTAATACTGCTTTTCAAATGAATACGGATGACAAAACCCAGGACTGGGATACAAAGAACTTTACAGAGATTTCCCTTGCTGACCAGAAGGTTTATGTATGGCGGAAAGGAAAGGTTGTCTTCACCTGCAAGACCATCAGTGGCCGTCCGGTAAAAGACCGCCAGACGAGAACCGGTGCCTACTATATCAAAGAACACCAGCCTCACCGCGTTCTCCGCGGAGACAACTACGAAACACCGGTAAACAACTGGGTACGCATCATGTGGACCGGTACCGGATTCCACGCCGCACCATGGCAGGCCTGGAGCCGATGGACCAAAGACTATTATAAAACCCGTGGCTCCCACGGTTGTCTGAATTTGTCCGTGCCGGATTCCAAGAAGATTTATGATCTTGTGAAATATCGGGAAATGGTGTTTATCTATTAAAAGAGAAAAAAGAAATTCCCATCGACTCGAGAAGGGATGATGCTTCGCATCCTATTCTCTCGCTGATGGGAATTTCTTTTTCCTTTTGGAATGTTTATTGCGACAGTACCTTTTCGTTATGTATGGGTAGCAACTTACAACATATCCAGTATTTCATTTGCAGCGTCTATAATGCTCTCCAACTCCTTTTGTCTCTCTTTCAGGCAGGCAACCTTCTTTTCAAGTTCCTCTCGAACAACCTGATTGGGAGCATCCTGTAGTTCTTTGATTTCCTTTAACCGAAATCCAAACTGCTGATACTGTTTAACCTCTTTAATGGCTTCCATCGCCTTGTCATTATAAAGTAAGTGACCGTATTTGTTTGTACTTGATGAATGTACTAAGCCAATTGCTTCGTAACCCTGAACGGCTCGTCTGGTTACATGCAGGCAATCACATACTTCACGCAAGGTCTTGTAACTTCCCATAACATCACCTCTTTCAGCCTATGACTGCACGTTGCGTGCAGTCAAGATATATTCTGAGAGCACCATTGCCAGTGCCTCATAAGAGGAAATGTTTTTTTCGCGAATAAAAAAAACGCCTTAGAACCTGTTAAGCTCTAAAGCGTTTTTACATTTGTTTAGATTTTCCCGTTCAAACTTTCGATAACATGGTTACTACTTTTGCATTAATCTTTGTGTAATAAGCCAGTTCTGTGGAATTTAGTTTCTTTTTCTTCCATTTGCTAAATGCTTTGTTCACTTTCTTCTGCTGCTTCAGTATCTTCGTATAATCATTCATCATAGACAATGCATTATTGCCTTTCTTATACTTTTTCATAAACTTGCAGTATTTTTTGTAAAACTTAAGATACTCATCCATCGCCTTTTTGAACTTTTTGTTCATTTTCTGCTTTGCCTGAACAGTTACCACAGTTGTCGCTCCCTGATCCGCGCCTGGTGATATGGGAATTCCCACTCCTACTGCCAGGGAAAGACACACCATAAATACCATAAACAATTTCAACATTCTTTTCATTTTCTTTACCCTCCTATCGTTGGTTGATGTATGATATTTATAAGCATAAATTTGCACGTTGCGTGCAGTCAAGAGGGAAAAAGGGTAAAATAAAAGAACACCATTCTCATGATGTCCTTTCACCCATGTAACTCAAAAATCAAACAAGTGATTCCGCCCAAGAAAGCATCTTATCAGCATAAATAATGGCATCTCTAACATGTCGCTCTTCTAAGAACAACTCATTTGGATACCTTACAGCTACTCCATAAGGTGTTAAAGTATCTGCATAATCATAATACTCATCTGGGACATCTATCATGTTCCTAATCTGACCTAATAGGAATGAGATATCATGATTCTTAGGCATTCCACCTTGACAACCTGTCTTTATTATTAATGCTTTTACAGCCTTTTCTGCTGCTTGCTGACAATGATAGCAAATAATTTCAAGTGGTTTTGGCAAAAATTTTGCATTTAAATGTTTTGCTACAGCTAAATCCTGTTTTGCCATATTAACCCATGCAAGAGCCTCATTCTCCATATATCAACACTCCTTTGCTTACCACTTCATTTTCCACCGAAGGGATTTCCTTTCTTTCCTCAAAACGTTGCCTTGTAGAAACAACAATATCAACTGGTCGCTGCTTTATCTTACGAATAGACTTATATGCCCTGATTGTAAGATCGACAATATCCTTTTCATTGTCATTCACTACAATGTAAAAATCGAAGTCACTATTGTCATTTTGTTTTCCCTCTGCAAAAGATCCAAACAAATATATTTTTATCGGAGATAAGCATTCGACAAATTTATCTT